>JBGMRO010000007.1:0-18621 GCA_048061555.1 Thiohalomonadales bacterium
CCCTCTGCTGGTCCATCGGGATTTGAATGGTTAACGTGACGTTCTCACTGGCGGGTTGTGCAGCGATTGCAGCGGCGACAAACGGCGCATCATTGACCGGTGTAACCACCACAGCAATGGTCGTTGATTGACTCCCCCCAGCCGCATCGGTGGCAATAACGTCGAATGTATCTTTGCCGTTATAGTTCGGATTTGGAATGTAAGTAAAATTCTTGGAGTTGCCGGTAATAACAGGGTCCACGACACTGGCAACACCGCCGGTGGTCAAGCTTAAGTCAACACTCCACGTGAGGGGGCTAAGCTCAGGGTCGGTCGCTTTTAACATCAATGCAAATGGCGCAGGTAATTTCGTGGTCGGGTCGATGGCATCTTCGAATATGGTTACCGAGGATTTATTGGCCACATCAAAAACAGGTAGCAGATTGTCACCGATGGCGATGTTTTGTAGCTGTTTCCCGGCCTGGTCGTTGGTGGCTCCCGATTGGTCTGTCGCAATGACATTAACATTGATACCAAGCGCAGGGGTCGCCGTCGTGGGGATGCCTTCAAAGGTATTGCTCACGGCATTAAAGGTGATGCCGTTGGGTAAAGGCGTAGCCGGGTCGATGCTAAGGCTTAATACATCGCCATTGGTGAGAATGTCGACATCATCAAAGTAGTTGTTGGGAATGATCGATTGTGAAAAGCGGATATTTACTGTCCCCGCTAAGGCGGGTAAAGACACTTTTATGGTGGGTGCATCATTCACCGGCGTAACAACTGCCGTTACGGGTAACTGGGTAATGCCACCAAACTGATCATCGACTTGGAGAGTGAAGGTGTCGCTACCATTAAAATTAGCATTGGGTTTATAACTTACCGAAAAACCTGTGCCTGCGGCGCCAACTATGGGCGCAGGTAAGCCGACAGATAACTTGGAACCGGTAGTAACCAAGATGGCGTTGCCATTGGTGGGCCCGGTGACGATGGACCAGGTTAGCGGATTGCCATCGGTATCCGCCGCAGTAAAGGCAATATCGACATTGGCGAAGAGGCTATCTTCCAGCACGCTGGGATTAGGTGGTATCGCGTTTACGCTGCTTATGGTCGGTGTTGAGTTACCCGTCACGTTAATCACCAGGATATCTTTGGCGTCGATACCACCGTTGCCATCACTAGCAACAATCTCAACCGAGACACTGGTGGTGGGGGGGCTCGTAACAGGAAGGGTGCCTGAAATTTTAGGTGGCACTGCGGAAAAACTCAATCCTGCGGGAAGCGGCAGTGTGGCACTGTAGGTTAGCGCATCGCCGTCGATATCCTTGAAGGCATTGGCCGGTATAGAGTAAGTGAATGGCACACCGACAGTTTGCATTGTGGTCCCTACACCGCCATCGATTTTCGGGTCATCATTGACCGGCGTAACAACTACCGTCACGGGTAACTGGGTAATGCCACCAAACTGATCATCGACTTGGAGAGTGAAGGTGTCGCTACCATTAAAATTAGCATTGGGTTTATAACTTACCGAAAAACCTGTGCCTGCGGCGCCAACTATGGGCGCAGGTAAGCCGACAGATAACTTGGAACCGGTAGTAACCAAGATGGCGTTGCCATTGGTGGGCCCGGTGACGATGGACCAGGTTAGCGGATTGCCATCGGTATCCGCCGCAGTAAAGGCAATATCGACATTGGCGAAGAGGCTATCTTCCAGCACGCTGGGATTAGGTGGTATCGCGTTTACGCTGCTTATGGTCGGTGTTGAGTTACCCGTCACGTTAATCACCAGGATATCTTTGGCGTCGATACCACCGTTGCCATCACTAGCAACAATCTCAACCGAGACACTGGTGGTGGGGGGGCTCGTAACAGGAAGGGTGCCTGAAATTTTAGGTGGCACTGCGGAAAAACTCAATCCTGCGGGAAGCGGCAGTGTGGCACTGTAGGTTAGCGCATCGCCGTCGATATCCTTGAAGGCATTGGCCGGTATAGAGTAAGTGAATGGCACACCGACAGTTTGCATTGTGGTCCCTACACCGCCATCGATTTTGGGGTCATCATTGACCGGCGTAATATTCACTGTCACCAGCTGATTATTGGAATCTCCATTACTATCTGTAACGGTAATAGTAAATGTATCTTTCAGATTTAGATTGAGTGAGGGCGTATAGCGTAACGAAACAGACGGACCGGTACTAATGCCGCCCTCGAAGGCTAGGGAGCCCTTGCTTGGGGTGGTGTTTGTCCAGGTGATCTGGTTACCTTCGGGGTCAGTTGCATTCATGGGAATCACAACGCCGCTAAGTGCATCCTCCAGTACGGTTTGCGGTGTTATAGTCGTCAGTGTGGGTGGTTGATTCGGATCGATTGTGAGACTAAATTGCTTGATGGCAGGTTTGCTGCCCACGATCCCGTCTGTGGCGCTTATTGTTATGACTGTGGTGCCAAGAGGCCCGCTAACCGGCGCTCCGCTGAATACACCGGTGTTTGGATTCAGAGTGATGTTTGGAATAAGCGGAGTGTAAGAATAGCTTAGCACATCGAGATCAACATCAGAGAAATGACTAGCAGTAAGCACGGTGGTAAACTTGACAGGTGTACCGATTGAAGCGGTTTGTGGCGTGATGCCGACGGTGTCGGCGACCGGGTTATCGTTTACAGAGGCAATATTAACCGTAACGAAAAAAGCATTCGAACCACCCGATGTATCGGTAATTTGCACCGTGAAATCATCTCGCCCGAAATAATCAGTCTTCGGTTTATAGCTGATCACCTTACTAGGGCCCGTACCCGATACCGTGGCATTGCCATTGGTACCATTGGAAATAATCGACCAGGTAATTATTTCACGCTCGATATCGGTGGCATTCAATGTCAAGCCAAACGCCTTGGGTGTACCATCTTCTGACATTGTCGTAATAATCGCAGAACCTTCATTGAACGTCGGTGGGTTGTTGTTGCCGATGGTTATTGATAGCTCAGTGGTAACGAAAAGACCACTGGGATCTGTAGCCGTCAAGGTTACTATCGTTGTGCCTTCGGAACCGACCGGTGGCGCACCGGCATTGCTCCCCGTAAAACTCGCGCTCGTTATATCATATTTCAGCCCCGCAGGAATTGGAGCGGCTGTAATCCTTAATGCGTCTCCATCTACATCGACGAAGACAGTGCTAGGGATCGGGTGCGTTTTTGCTACGCCCACCACGAAGGTTACAGC
Source organism: Thiohalomonadales bacterium (assembly GCA_048061555.1). Classification (GTDB taxonomy): domain Bacteria; phylum Pseudomonadota; class Gammaproteobacteria; order SZUA-152; family SZUA-152; genus JBGMRO01. The sequence goes on from JBGMRO010000007.1 coordinate 3,197, forward strand.
GGGCGGCACTTTGTTGACATCGGGTCGATCATTTTGTGCCTTAACATCGACCCCTACGACCAATTCGGTAGGTGTATTAATACTTGTTTGATCCCAGATAGCAATCGTAAAAGTATCGGGACCATTGAGATTAAGATTCGGCGTATAGGTAATATCCTGGTTAAACCCAGTAGGATTGTTGCTGACACTGGCGGTACCGATACCCGCTTGCGTCAAGATGCGCCAACTAATGGGATTAGACTCGTTATCTTTTGCCTGTACTGTAAATACATGCGTTGTGTCTTCGAGTAAAGAAATGCCAAACGCAGTTCCAACGTTAAACGTCGGTGGTGTGTTGTTCTGCAGCGTTATTTTAAACGCATCACTTGCCGTGGCACCGCTAGTGTCCGTTGCAGTAACCATGATATCAATGCTAGGTGGAGGTATTTCAGGTATACCGGAAAAGGTAGCCGTGACTGGATCAAATACCAACCAATTGGGTAACGATAGGCCGCTGTTTAGTGTTGCCGAGAGTGTCAGGCTATCGTTCGGATCGGCATCGCTAAATGTCTTAGGTGGTAGTTGAAAGCTAAAAGCGAGGTTCTGGGTCAGTGTTTTATCGGCTAGTGGTGTAACCAATTTGGGTGGATCGTTTTTGTTATCGACGGTGAGTTGAAAGGATGCACTATCGTTGCCGCCATTTCCGTCATCGGCTACTACTAAGATGTCCACTATACCGACATCTGCATTGAGTGGTATGCCCGCAAAAGTTGCCGTAGCGGTATCGAAAGGTGTCGGTGAAGCGGAATCTAACCAAGCGGGTAGTGGCGAGCCGTCGGTCAAGGTCGCTGTATAAGTTAGGGTGTCACCATCCACGTCGGAGAATTGTTGTGCCAGACTTAAAGTGAATTCTGCCCCCTGAATTACGGATTGCCTAGGAATCGAGCCACTGAATACCGGTACATCATTGATGGAATTAACCGCTACATCGACTCGAATCGTTGCAGTACCGCCACGTCCATCATCGACCTTCACGATAAAAAGGTCGTCACCAAAGAAATTATCAATCGGCGTATAATTTACCGCAATACTGCCACCGGCTTTGCCGGCCGTTGCAGTACCATTCACTGCGTTGCTGATAACGCGCCATGCTAAGCTATCATTGTCGTTATCCGTGGCGTCTAAGCTCAGGGAAAATGCGCGCGGTGTACCATCTTCGTCCATGCTTACGGAGGTCTGTAGTCCTTGGGCGATAACCGGCGCGAAATTATCCGAGACACCAGGCGTCGCGCTAAAGTTAACCGACGAAGCACTTTCTCCTGCTGCATTTTCTGCAGTCAATACAAAATAACGGGATGTGCCATCGTTTAACCCGGAAAATGAGTGCGGCGAGGTCACGCCCACAATCTTGGTTCCACTGCTGCGAATCGTAGAAACCGCCGATGGGTTATCAGTCCAATACAAGTTGTAATTGATTCCAGCTAGCATTGGCCAATTTATGTTAATCGACCTTGGGCTAATACTGGTGGAAATACCTGTGGGGGCCTGTACCGTGGCGACTTGTGGTTTACCGATCGCAAGACCGGACGGGTTACTTTCGCCATTGGTGATCGCCGTCACTTTGTAATAATAACTGTCACCATTAATTAACGGGGTATGTAGGAACGGGGATTTACCACCGATTTCTGTTTGTGCAACGGATGCGTTTGGACCTAAGCTAGTCGCATCATTGGCATTCGTGGTCCAATAGATACGATAGCTTGCGTTCGGATCACTAACATTTTGCCAATGCAAGGTAACTGAGCCGTTGTTGGACTCAGCGCGCAGCGCGGTGGGCGCCCCTAATAGCGGTTTTGCCGGTGTCGCAGAGGTTTCCAATGACGGCGCACTCTCGCTTTGGTCAATTTGCGCAGTGACGACATAGTAGTAGGGGGAGCCACCAGGATCACCCATATTAACGAGTCCGCCGTGCCGAAAAATCGATTGTTGTCCACTAATCTTGGTGACAGTAGGTAAACTGGCGTCGGGGACCACGCCGGGCAATGTCGACCAATAGACATTATAGGTTTCTCCGGTGTTTTGAAACCAACTCAGATTGTTTTGTGCATCGCTACCTGAGGCCGAGACACCGAGTGGCGCCGACGGCGCGTTGACTTTAGGCATGGTAGACATTTCGACTGACGGGCCGCTCTCGCCACCCGGATTGACGGCGGTTACCACGTAGCGATAGGTCGTGTTATTTTTCAGATTAAGATGGCGATCACCCGGGTTTAGTCCGGATACTTTCAACCAACCTGCCTCGGGAAACGAGATCTCAGCTTTATCAGTGTAATACAGGTTGTAGGAGCTAGCCGTGGGCACGTCGCCCCATGAGACGATAGTTTGTGCATCTGCGGGCACGACCGTGAATCCGGTTGGGCTGGTGGGCGGGTCCACTTGAGGGATGACGGGAAAAACCGCCGTGAGTGGGCTTTCCCCGCCGGGTGTTTGATAGGCTATGGCATAATAATAGGTGCTGCCATTGGTCAGATTCGTATGGGTAAAATTGGCTACCTGTAACGTGATGAAGGTACTTTGGTAGGGATCAATATTTGCGCTTGTCGACCAGAACACTTTATAGGCCGTGGCCGTGGTATCCGCAGCCCATGTTAGAACAACTTTACTATCACCTGTGATTGTCGTGACCCCACCTAAAGGGGTGGTGGGGGGAGGGAATCTGGGTGTGGCGATGACCTCCTGAGAGTGTGCACCTTCCGTAATAACGGTGGTTCCAGCAATGTTTTCACTAAAGAGTGTGGTGATGCTAAAATGATAGCGAACACCATTTTCTAGTCCGCTTATCACATGTGAACTTGTGCCGACATTGGTGATCGCCCTTTTATCGGCAGGTGCATTTAAATCTGGTTCTGGCCACCAATACAGATTGGCATCGATAGCGCCTTTGCCCACAGGTAGGGTCCAGTTAACGGTGACTGCGGTGCTGCCCGGTCTGGCAAATACGGATGTCGCTGTGATTGCAGCACGTGCGCTTTGCGGTATGGCGCCGACTTCCGACGAAGGCGCGCTCTCGCCGGCCGCATTTTCCGCAGTGATAACATAATAAACGGGCCGTCCATTGCTGATTCCTGTGTGCCTAAATTGGTGAGTTTGATTGTCATCCGATTGCGGTAAAATGGCGCTAGAGATCTTATTGGCGGTTTGTGGAACCACGTTAGGTTGTAGTGACCAATACACGTTGTAGTTCTTGAGTTGCTCGGCCACATTATTGCTCTGGTCCCATGTCAGGGTTACGGATGTATTACCCTGCTGAGCGACGAGGTTGACGGGCGCGGTCGGTGTAGCGACTTGAGGGGTTACCGCAATCTCGATGGATCGCCCACTTTTTCCCTGTGGATTAGATGTACTGGCCGCCTCCGGGTTCACCGCGCGTAGTGCGAATCGATAGGTTGTGGTGTTATCGAGATCTACAATCTTGTAGGGAGGCGTGATATCTACGGCTGCCACACTATGCTGACTTAAAATAATGCTGCTACTATCGCGCACATCGATGAAATCTGCAGTCGGGTCGCTTTTGTCATTGCGTACTTCTAGGATGTATTGTTGCGCACCTTCCACGGGTGTCCAACTAACCACGGCATATCCATCTGCACTCAGTGCGGTGAGGTTATTGGGCACGCCGGGTACAATAATTCGTGGTGTCGCGGGATAGACATCACTGCGTACGCTTTCACCGGCGTCATTAATCGCGGTGATGGCATACCTTATCTCAACATTATTGGTCAAACCGACATGCGTATAAGGAGGTTGCACATTGGCTATTTTGCTGGGGTTTTGTAGGCTACCGGAATTTCCCTGTTCCCAATAGATATTATAGGCCTTGGCAAATGGGTCAAGGTCCCATGATAAGGTCAGTTGCTGATTACCCTGGTCAAAGTTGGTACCCGTGGGTATATTTGGTTTGGCTTGGCTCGTCGCGACCTGATTTACGATACCTGTTGTTGCGCTTACCGTTACGCTGAATTCTTCTGATAAGTCTGTCTCGCCGCTGGCATTGCCCGCCGATAGCCGGTAATAGTAGGTGTAGCCAGGAGTCAGTGGCGTGTGAATGAATGTCGGTAGTACTTTTTGAAACTGTTGTGACGATTGGGTGACACCTGCAGAGTTGCTCCAGTACAGGTTAAAGTAGCTCGCATTACTCACATCTTGCCAAATAATACTGAGGCCGATTGGATTGTCGTAGCTCGCAGAAATACCCGCAGGGATCATGGGTAGCGACAAGGTCGGGCGGGCGCTAACTACGTCACTGGCAGTACCCGCTTGTCTAATATTTATGGCGACGATTCGATAGTGATAATTTTTACCATTCTCAAGATTGTCATGGACAAACGGGGGTTCCGCGAGTTCGATATGATTATCTGCTGCGCTGACCGTGCCGAAATTGTTTTCTGCCCAATAGATCGTATGTGAACTTGCACCGGGGGCACGTATCCAGTTAAGGGTGTTGCGTTGGTTTTCCGCTTGCACGCTAAAATTAGTCGGTGCCTCAAGAATTCTAAAGACCGGTGTTGCAGAAACCACTTTTGAAAGAGCCGATTCACCGCCTTTTTGGGTGTTAGCGGAGAGGGAGTAAAAATATTGATTACCATTAGTAAGATCGCTATGGATGTATTCTCGTTCTGTCGCATTGATTTCAATTTTATTCGCGCCCGTGGGTGAGAATTCTGGCTGATTGGACCAGTATAAAGTGTACTTTGTAGCACCAGGAACAGCGCTCCATTGAATCGTGATTGCGCTATCGAGCGGGATGGTAACGATAGTTTTAGGTTTGCTGAATTCGGGATCATTAACATCGATCGGTGGAGCGTCTTCGGGGCTGGAAATCCCGCAAACAGTAAGATAAGCAAGGGTTAGGCTAAGTAAGCCAAACTTAAATAAGTTCAAGAAGGACATAGTATTTCTTCCACATCATAAATAAAGTTGTGTTAGTTTATTAATAAAAATAGTGAGTCAAAATAGTGGGGCAACGAGTGATCTCATAATACCCAGCTTGTTACCAATTCATGTAAAGTAATAGAATTATACAAATTAATATACTAAAGATTACCATCAACTGATAACGGTATTCGATTGGATCAATGCTTGATAGAAGGGTACGTAATACCTACTTAATAGCAATAGATAGCCTGTTAATATCACCCGCTAGCGTGGGAATATGCACAATAATCAATAACCAAACGACAAATAGAACGCCAAATTCAAAAATGTAGAGTCTTCTGCGTACACTCTTGCTCTTTGATCGCTTTCTCCCCAGTGAAACAGAAGTTGTATCAAACTAATTTGTGCTTAGTGCTTAGAGTTGGGGATATTACCAGCTACCCCTAGCTGAATTAACCATGCGTTAATTTATAACCAAGCTTTGATTAAAATATTAATACTATTAATATCATATTTACAAAACTAATTCACTTAACCATTCGTAATATCCGCTCAATCTATCGTACTGCTATTTAGAAAAACGATTAGGAACGTTAGGCCTGTTATATTAGATGATATGAATACTACTAACATAATTGCGTTCTTTGATCTGAATCAATTTTTTTACGGGTAGGAAATATTATTTATGGGGGGGGGGCAAATTTTTAGAGTCGGTATAAACAATGTAAGCAAATATGGCAACATATTATTTTTCGATTAATGTTACTGTTATCGATTTGCATGTGAGAGGGGCGGAGGAGCAAATTTATAGCAGATTCGCATCGTGCATCCATTCGTAAGTCGTTGCCCACCGAATTATGGGTGTATTTGAGCAACTTGCGATCATAGAGCAGCTTTGTTAAAGTTCGCGATTGCCATAAATCGCATCATTGACGTCGTTAATCAAGTGATCTCTAGTATGGATCACCACTGAAAAGGAAAAGACATGTTTGAAATATCCCTCCCCGATGGCGGTAAACGCCAATTTGAACAACCCATAAGTGTATTTGAACTCGCGAAATCGATCGCACAGGGTCTGGGTAAAGCAGCCCTTGCCGCGAAAGTCGAGGGTCAGCTGGTGGATACCTCCTATGAGCTGAATCGGGACGCTACTGTGAGTATCATTACCGCCAATGACCCTGAAGGCTTGGAAGTCATCCGTCATTCGTGTGCACACTTAATGGCGCAGGCCGTCAAGGCGCTTTTTCCCAAGGCACAGGTCACCATAGGGCCGGTGATCGAAGACGGATTTTATTATGATTTCGCCTATACAGAGACCTTTACACCCGAAGATCTAAAAAAAATCGAAAAAAAGATGGTGTTTCTGGCCAAACGCAACGACAAGGTTACCCGCACCGTCAAGGGTCGTGATGATGCGGTGGCCTATTTCCGCAGTATCGGCGAGGACTATAAGGCAGAGATTATCGAAGGCATTCCTGCCGAGCAAACGCTTTCCTTATACACGCAAGGGGAATTTACTGATTTGTGCCGTGGCCCCCACGTGCCGACCACTAACAAGATAAAGGCCTTTAAGCTGACTAAATTGGCGGGCGCGTATTGGCGTGGCGACTCCAATAATGAGATGCTACAACGAATCTACGGCACGGCATGGGCAACCAAGGACGACCTAGCCGCCTACTTGCATCGACTCGAAGAGGCCGAAAAACGCGACCATCGTAAGCTTGCGCGTAAATTGGATCTATACCACACTCAGGAAGAGGCCCCAGGTATGGTATTTTGGCACCCCAATGGCTGGGCAATATATACGCAGGTCGTGCAATATATACGCGATACGGTCAATCGCCACGGCTATCAAGAGATCAATACCCCTCAGCTTGTCGACAGAGTATTATGGGAAAAATCCGGACACTGGGAAAAATTTGGTGACGAGATGTTTGTGACCCATTCTGAACACAGAGACTATGCAGTTAAACCCATGAACTGTCCCTGTCACGTACAGGTCTATAATCAGGGACTCAAGAGCTACCGTGATCTACCTTTGCGACTGGCGGAATTTGGTTCCTGTCATCGTAACGAGCCATCGGGGACCTTGCACGGTTTGATGCGAGTGCGTAATTTTGTGCAGGATGATGCGCATATCTTCTGCACGGAGCAGCAAATTCAAGCTGAAGTGGCCGATTTTATCGACTTGCTTTATGGTGTGTATGCCGATTTTGGTTTTAAGCACGTGATTGTAAAACTCTCGACACGCCCTGAGAAGCGGGTTGGTAGCGATGCAGATTGGGATAGAGCTGAGCTATCCCTGCAACAGGCATTGGAGGCAAAATCGCTCCCCTTTGAGCTACAACCTGGCGAAGGGGCCTTTTATGGACCGAAGATCGAGTTTTCACTCAAGGATAGCATTGGTAGGGTATGGCAATGCGGCACAATTCAGGTAGATTTTTCTACGCCGGGTCGTTTAGATGCGCATTATGTTGCGGAAGACAGCAGTAAGCAGGTCCCGGTGATGTTGCACCGGGCGATTCTTGGTTCTTTGGAGCGATTTATCGGTATTTTGATCGAAGAGCATGCCGGTTCATTTCCTGCATGGTTAGCCCCAAAACAGGTCGTAGTCATGGGAATTACCGACCGACAACACGAATATGTACAAAAAATACAGAAAAGCTTGCAAAATAGTGGATTTAGGAGCAATTCGGACTTGAGAAATGAGAAAATCGGCTTTAAAATTCGCGAGCACACTTTACAGAGGGTTCCTTATCTACTGATCGTAGGAGACAAGGAGCAAAATGAAGCAACGGTGGCCGTACGTACACGCAGTGGCGATGATCTCGGTACGATGTCGATAGACGACTTCGCGCAAGGATTGTCCCAGGAAATTAGCAGTCGTGGTCGCCAACCATTGGAGGTATAATTATCGCCGCTGAAAAAGAGAAAAAAGTCCGTCTAAACGAAGAGATTACCGTACCGAAGGTACGACTGATCGACGCCGAGGGCGAACAAAAGGGAATCGTTAGCATCGCTGAGGCGCAAACACTGGCTGAGCAGTCTGAACTCGACCTAGTCGAGATCGTCCCAAATGCCGATCCACCCGTGTGTCGAATCATGGATCACGGCAAATTCCTCTTTGAAGAAAATAAGAAAAAACATGCGGCGAAGAAGAAACAAAAACAGATTCACGTCAAAGAAGTGAAGTTTCGTCCGGGAACGGACATAGGCGACTATCAGGTTAAACTACGCAACCTGAAGCGGTTCCTGCGCCACGGAGATCGGGTCAAGGTTACCTTGAGATTCCGTGGACGGGAAATGGCCCATCAAGAGCTAGGCTTGAAATTGCTGAAACGAGTAGAAGTTGATCTGGAAGAAAATGGATCAGTGGAACAGTTTCCGCGTCTAGAAGGTCGGCAGATGGTGATGGTTGTTGCCCCAAAACGAGGTTAAGTTTACTTTCACCTTGTACTAATTAAAGCGCAGTGTGGCGTTAATGAGCCATTGCTACACCGAAACTGAGTATTTAGTACCTGGTACGTTTACTTTATAGTAAATTTAAGCTCGTTTATGTAGATGCGTTGCTGCCTTATTTATACCAAGATTGACGGTGCGAGATTGTGTGAACACACACTCGATAAGGTGGCGCTTTTAGAACTTAATTTAAGAACTTAAGGTTCGCATCTACAGCGGGTTTTCTCTTGAGAATTCCCCACGAATGCATGCTACTGTCTACCGAGTTTGGCAACTTAGGTATCCAGTTAAAAGCATGTTTGTTATTACAGCAATTTTATTGTTGTAAGTATTTAATTAAAAATGCGGAGTATATAATGCCAAAAATGAAGACCAATAGTGGCGCAGCAAAACGGTTTAAGCGCACTGCGTCCGGCGGATTTAAATGTAATCAATCCCACCGTCGGCATATTCTTACCAAAAAGGGTACTAAGCGTAAACGTCATCTGCGTAGTCCAAAATCTGTAGCGGATTGCGATTCCAGGATGATTTCTCGTTTGTTACCGTATTTGTAGGGGGGAGTAAGATATGCCAAGAGTAAAAAGAGGCGTCACTGCTCACGCCAAACACAAAAAAGTTCTCGCGAAGGCGAAGGGTTATAGTGGACGACGTAAAAATGTCTACCGTGCCGCCGTCCAAGCGGTCACTAAGGCCGGTCAATATGCCTATCGAGATCGTCGTCAACGCAAACGCCAGTTTCGTGCCCTATGGATTGCACGAATCAACGCCGCTGCGCGTGAGTGCGGCCTGTCTTATAGTCGTTTCATTGATGGCCTAAAAAAGGCATCTATCGACATAGACCGAAAGGTCTTGGCCGATATTGCGGTATTTGAGAAAGAATCGTTTGCGGCTTTAGCTGAGCAAGCCAAGGCCAATCTTCCTAATTAGATCTTCACTGCAACGTTAGAACAAAAGGGAAAGGGGCAACAAACCTTTCCCTTTTTTTATTTTCGTACCGTGATAGTTAGCAATCCTCGGTATAGTCAAAATAAATTATTGATAGGATCGTAATGACAATAGATATACAGCAAATTGTGGATACCGCAACCGCCGAAATAAAAGCTTGTGACGATCTGCAGGTACTAGATCAGTTACGCGTGGCCTACCTAGGTAAGAAAGGTAGAATAAGCTTGCAAATGCAGCAACTCGGTCAATTACCCGGTGACCAACGACGCGAAGCTGGTCAACAAATCAATCGCGCAAAAAATGCCGTCACGGATGCGATTCAGAGCCGTAAAGATAGACTCGATGCGGAAAAATTAGAAGCCGAGCTCAAGTCACAAACCATCGATATTACACTGCCAGGTCGCGGGCAATCCTCCGGTGGCCTGCATCCGATTACGCGCACCTTAGAGCGTATAGAGACCTTATTCCGAAATATTGGCTTTGACGTGGCCACCGGCCCAGAGATCGAAGATGATTTTCACAACTTCGAAGCCTTAAATATGCCCGCGTCTCATCCTGCACGCGCCATGCATGATACCTTTTATATAGACCCACATACTGTCCTGCGCACTCATACGTCGCCAGTACAGGTGCGTGTAATGCAATCACAAGAGCCGCCGTATCGCATTATCGCACCAGGTCGGGTATATCGTTGTGATTCTGACCTGACCCACACCCCAATGTTTCACCAGGTTGAAGGTCTATTGGTCGATGAGGAGGTTAGTTTTGCCGATCTTAAGGGTATTTTAAATGGATTCTTGCGTGAATTCTTTGAACAAGAGCTCGAAGTGCGCTTCCGCCCCTCATATTTTCCGTTTACTGAACCTTCTGCAGAGGCCGATATACAGTGTGTCATGTGTGCCGGTGAAGGTTGTCGTGTCTGCAGTAATACCGGTTGGCTGGAGGTGCTGGGTTGTGGCATGGTGCACCCCAACGTATTTTCCCATGTCGAGGTAGATTCAGAAAAATACACCGGTTTTGCCTTTGGCATGGGCGTCGAGCGATTGGCCATGCTACGTTACCGTATCAATGATCTGCGTCTATTTTTCGAAAATGACATTCGTTTTTTACAACAATTTCAATAATTAGTGTAATTTAACTATATTTTTTAACACAACAAAATGATAAAAACCCAATATGAAAGTCAATGAACAGTGGTTAAGAGAGTGGAGTGATACCACACTCAATATTGCCGATTTAGCGAACGAATTGACCATGGCCGGACTCGAAGTCGAGACCATAGAGGCGCTGGGGACAAATAAACTACGCCACATCGTTGTCGGACAAGTTAATCTGATAAGCGCACACCCGAACGCCGATAAATTACAAGTCTGTGAGGTCAATGTCGGTAAGAGCAAGACATTACAAATTGTCTGCGGTGCCGCCAATGTCGTGGAGCAGGGCAGGTACCCGGTGGCCCTAGTAGGGGCTGAGCTACCCAATGGCCTAATAATCAAACCGGCAAAATTACGTAATATCGACTCAGAAGGTATGCTTTGTTCCAGCGAGGAGCTCGGTTTAAGCGATAACACCGATGGCCTGTTCGGTCTGCCCGAAGATGCCCCCATCGGTACCAGCATATTTAAATATCTGTCATTGGACGATAATGTCATAGAACTCGGATTGACCCCAAATCGTGGGGATTGTCTCAGTATCGCAGGGGTAGCTCGAGAAGTCAGCGTACTCACCGGCTGCCGTTACAAGCGCCCGAATATTCGTCCTGTGAAACCCACTATTAAGCGTAAGCTGACGGTTACACTGGCGCAAAAAGAGGCCTGCCCACATTATGTCGGTCGCATTATCGAAGGCATTTCCGCATCTGCTGAATCTCCACTCTGGATTAAGGAAAAGCTGCGTCGTTGTGGATTGCGCAGTATCAGCGCCACAGTCGATATCACCAACTATGTATTACTCGAACTCGGTCAACCCATGCACGCCTTTGACCACTGCAAACTCGAGGGTGGCATCGTGGTGCGATATGCCCAGGACAAAGAAAGCCTAAAATTACTCGATGGAAAAACCATTAAACTCGACAATGAAACACTCATCATTGCGGATCAGTCGGGCCCCGTCGCGCTCGCGGGCATTATGGGAGGAGACAATACCGCAGTCGATGATACTACCCGCGATATCTTCTTGGAGTCGGCCTACTTTAATCCACTGACGGTAGCTGGCAAGGCCCGCAAATATGCATTACATACCGATTCTTCTCACCGCTTTGAGCGTGGCGTAGATTTTACGTTACAGGTAGATGCACTAGAGCGCGCAACGTCACTCATCCTGCAGATTGCGGGTGGCAAGGCGGGCCCGATAGTCGAAAAGACCGCCAAGGCTCAACTACCAAAGTTAAATAAGATCAATCTTCGTTATGATCGCATCGGGCGTATTTTGGGTACCTCTATACCAAAGGCTAAGGTGAGCGCGATCCTCAAAAAGTTACATTTTACTATTAAGGCCCAAAAACAGGGATGGCAAGTCGTGGCCCCTAGCTTTCGATTTGATGTCGCGCAGGAAATAGACCTCATCGAGGAAATAGCCCGCATCTATGGTTATCATAATATTGAGGAAAGCAATTTTCGGGCGACGGCGCACGTCTTACCCAGACCTGAAGCCAGCGTTGATGTTTCGGTTTTTTCGTCCCTGTTAGTGGCACGAGGCTATCAAGAGGCGATTACCTATAGTTTTGTAGACCCTGAGCTACAAATGCAAATATTGCCCGATTGCAAGCCGATAAGCCTTAAAAACCCTATTTCGGCCGATATGGCTGATATGCGTACGAGTTTGTGGCCTGGCTTATTACAGGTCGCACAATATAATCATAATCGTCAGCAGGGGCGTATACGTTTGTTTGAGACTGGACAGGTATTTTACAAACAGGGTCGTAAGATTATCCATGTTGAACAGATGGCCGGATTAATCACCGGTAGTGTCTACCCAGAGCAATGGGGAAATAATACTAAAGTTATTGATTTTTATGACGCTAAGAGTGATTTAGAAGCGCTGTTAAGTGTTTGCGGAGTAAATGATCGTTTTTCATTCAATCGACCGTCAAAAGATAAACAACATCCGGCGCTACATCCGGGTCAAACGGCAAGAATTGAATGTAAACCGGATGATTCTAGCGACGAACAACGACCTATTGGCTGGTTAGGGTGTCTGCATCCCGAATTGCAGGCAAAACTCGGCTTTTCGGAGCCGGTTTTCTTGTTTGAAGTCGAATTGTCGCCCATCAGGCAACGACGCATACCGCAATATACAGCATTGTCGAAATTTCCAACGATCCGTCGAGATCTGGCTATAGTCGTGGATGAGAACGTCAACATGCAATCGATTCGGACATGTGTCAAGAAATCCGCGTCAAATATCCTGCGCGAGTTCCAGCTTTTTGACGAATATCGTGGCAAAGGCATTGATTCAGGTAGAAAAAGTCTAGCTTTTGGCTTAACCTTACAGAAACAAGATCGTACCCTCAAAGATGACGAAGTGGACACGATTGTTGCAAGGGTAATGAAGTCGTTGGAAATTGAACTTGGTGCAACGTTGAGAGAATAAGCGAGAAAAATTGATGGCCTTAACTAAAGCAGAAATGTCAGAGAAGTTGTTCGAGGAACTTGGGCTTAACAAGCGTGAGGCAAAAGAGATCGTCGAATTGTTTTTCCACGAGATTAGAGACGCTCTGGAGACCGGTAGACAGGTCAAATTATCAGGCTTCGGCAACTTCGATCTTCGCTCAAAGCGCGAAAGACCGGGCAGAAACCCGAAAACTGGTGAAGAAATCCCAATCTCGGCGAGACGAGTGGTTACCTTTAAACCAGGGCAAAAATTAAAAGCACGAGTCGAGGCCTATGCAGGAGGCAGCCAACAATAACGATTTACCGGCGATTCCCGGTAAACGCTATTTTACTATAGGCGAAGTTAGCAGCCTATGTGGGGTAAAACCGCACGTACTACGCTATTGGGAACAGGAGTTCTCTCAACTCAGTCCCGTCAAGCGGCGTGGTAATCGACGCTACTACCAACGCCACGACGTGATCATGATACGGCAAATCCGTAGTTTACTCTATGAACACGGCTTTACGATCGGTGGTGCCCGTCAGAAACTCTCCGGAGGAGAGGCCAAAGATGACGTCAACCAAAGTAAACAGATCATGCGGCAATTGATATCCGAACTCGAAGGCGTCATGGATATCCTGAAACGCTAGTATCGAAACCCACTTCAGCAATAGCCAAGCGCTATTCTCTTCCACTTCTGCTAACACTCAGGTAGAATACCGCCCTCGGTCGGGGCGTAGCGCAGCCTGGTAGCGCACTACAATGGGGTTGTAGGGGTCGGAAGTTCGAATCTTCTCGCCCCGACCAATAATAACCACATTAATAACAGTAGTTTATAAAGCATCAAGAAAATTAAAAATACTGAGAATATCAGTGAATAACAACAGTTCATGACAACAAATGTCGTGATTTATTAGAGAGCCCACCATTGGTGGGTTTTTTTGTGGGCGATGATCAAGCTCAAACTCAAACAGTAATCGACAAAATCAAATTTTAAATCTGTATACCTCCAATATCTCACTCGTTGAATGTACAGCACATTCATTCGGATCAAACTTTATTATGTTTCACAAAATCCGCTCACTACAATACTTGCGGCGATCTCTTGGAAACAGTTACCGACACCGAGCGGTCGTTCGTCGTATCACGCTAATGGCTTGTTCTTTCGGAAGGGTGTCCAACTCATTTAGAAACGCATCACCGCATTGCCAATCATGTATTTTAGATTCCATTGACTTAGCAAGTATCCGACCGTAGCCGTGAATAGAGATAATACCCTCGGATTTATTTCGCTTAAATTTAAGATTATGGGCTTGAAGTAACTCGCAAATTCTAGGATAAAATATTGTTTTAATATCACCGACTGTCGGAGCCAAATAAGCAAGGTCAACGCTTGGGTACTTCAATTTCGTTGTTAACATCTGTATCAATGCATTTTGCGTCTTTCCGCTGTCGAAGCCAGCGACAACGCCGACGTATGCTTCAGTTGCGGTTAGGGCTTGGTATTGTGGCTTCGTGAGCTGATAATCCACTGAATTTTTTCAGGTTTCAAATAACCAAAAAATGTACTATATATAACATGTTGTCTTCAAACGCTCCACAACCATATCTAGATTCCATCTATTTTCTTAAGTCTAAGTAGGTAACCGGCTCCAAATCGTTCACCTATATACGCATAGCTTGGACTATTTTTTAGTCGAATGACGAGGAATTGAAATGGTAGTAATGCAGACCGCAAATAGTGACAGAGTAATTACGCTAGAACCCGGTTTAGCTGCTCTTCCTGAACGTCTCCTCCTTGCACATGCTCGCGGCGAAGTCCTCTTTATTGCTGGTGCAGGTATTTCGATACCAGCCAATTTACCTGATTTTCGAGGATTAGTACTCAAAATTTACAAAAAACTGGATCTCAAGGTTTATTCTGTTATTTCTTCAATTCCGCGACAGACGTGTAATAAATGGGCTGTAAACCTATCAAGTTTGATCGATCAACAATCAGCTGAGGTAAATCGATTCATCGGCGGAGAGTATGATGTGATGAGAGACCTGCTCATATCCACTCCGGGTCGTTCTGGATTAATATCAAAGCATAGAATGATCGAGTCTTTGAGCTATTTTCTTAATGCTGATTCAGAATGGACAAAAGAAAAACTAGTCTTGCCACTAAATGCCGATAGTGACGAATCACTCGCTCTTTGGCGAGCAATTTCTCGTCGTACTCATTTCTTGAACGTTCTCAAAATAATTGGTGTCAAGATGACAGAGCGTGCGATAGATAAGCGGCTTGGTAGAGAAACAAGACGTTCACTCGTTTTTAGTTTAGTTGTAGAGTGTCTTCACTCATTTCGAGAAGATCGTAATCCCGCCGTTCCACTTCGGGACATTACACAAATGCTCCGATTACTGGAAGATGAAGTTCGGGTATTTGGTGCGAAGGCAATTCAAATATTCGTACGTGATGTTTCTGCACCAAGTGAAAATGGACACAACGAGCAGACGCCTGAAGAGTCGTTTTT
>JBGMRO010000008.1:0-3017 GCA_048061555.1 Thiohalomonadales bacterium
TTCATGCGTAAACCTCTGAATTATATTACTATTTCTAAAGACGAAGAACTAAATCAGCACCTTTAGATCTGAGAACAGGGTATCCTCAGAATCGGCAATATTTACCGAGGCCACATTCTATTTTATTTCCCCCGCTAATACAACCTCTATCCTTTCACCTTTCACCTTTCACCTTTCACCTTTCACCTTTCACCTTTCACCTTTCACCTTTAACCTTTAACCTTTGTTTAAGGTAACGCATCCTCGTGCCATGCACCTGAGACAGATTTATCTCTTCAGCGGTTAATTCCGCGGGGAAATACACACCGGATATCTTCGCGCCATTGAGGCTGCATTCCTTTAAAATAGACTGGCTAAAATTGATACCACGCAAGTCCGCCTGCCGAAAATAGCTGCCGGTAAAGTCAAGCCCGGCCGCATTCAGGCCTTGTAGATCCAGTCCACGAAAATCACAATGAGTGAGATCGGTCTTACCCCCTTCTAATCGACGAGCGTTAAATTCTTTAACTCTCTCTTCCCTTAATAATTGGTACATTTCGTCTTGCTTGATCGCTGGTTGTGACATAAGTCGCCTCCTGTCAGATATATACACATTTACTATATTTTCGGAATCTTGGCGGGAAGCTTTAATTTACTCGTGTAGTCATATCCTAAATTCATCAGTTGAATCTACTACGGTCGCCTAATGCGCAGAATCTAAAGCATATTTCCATTTTTGATGACTCACCCGTAGAGCGACTACGCGATCGCCATAAAAAATGGAAATACACATTATCTTCAGCACCTTAGACACCCTCGCTACGATTCCACGGATGAATTTAGGATTATCCAAAAAGGCGTTATACAGGGTTATCAATATCTATAAATTGATGATCTATATCGAATTTTTTGGCTAGGTGGCACCCGAGTGCCTGTACGCCATAACGTTCGGTGGCATGGTGACCAGCGGCGAAGTAGTGTACGCCGGATTCACGCGCAATGTGCACGGTTTGCTCGGAAATCTCGCCGGAAATAAACGCATCGACACCCAATTGCACCGCCTCATTAATATAAGATTGTGCGCCACCGGTACACCAAGCAAGGGTCTTAATGGGTCGATCACCCACGTTGATATGTAATGCCTCGCGCCCCAGTTTATTTGATAGCAGTCTGTGCAATTCCTTGGGAAGTAAGGCGGACGACAGTTCCCCTCGCCAGCCGATATCGTCTTGAGCGCCTTTTCCGAAACGCCCGGTGGCAATAAACCCACACAACTGCGCCAGTTGTGCGTTATTACCGAGCTCAGGGTGTGCATCCAACGGCAAGTGATACGCCAATAAACCGATATCATGAGTCAGCAAGCGCTTTAAGCGTCGGTATTTGAGAGATACCACGCAAGGATCTTCGCCTTTCCAAAAATAGCCATGGTGCACCAGGATCAGGTCTGCCTTCTCGGCTACCGCTGCATCTAATAAGGCCTGGCAAGCACTCACGCCGCTAACTATTTTTGTGATATTTTCTCTACCCTGTACCTGTAGGCCGTTTGGGCAATAATCATGGAATTGATTTACCGACAAGAGATTATCGCAATATGAAACCAGTTCTGTTAGCGCAGGCATTTCGTATCCTTATATTTTTTATCGAAGGCCATCAGAATCCTAGATTAATCAGTTGGATCACAAAAGTCCACGCAAGCTCTTGATGCACCTAGCAAATCAAAAAGTTTATTCATCACCAACAAGGTGACTTCACAACTTTTTGATTCACTGTGCACATCAATATCTTGCATGTCTTTTTTGTGCTCAACTGATTATTCTAGGATAACGACGAAACCTGAATTCAGGCCCGATTGTCATTTCGTTAATATGGCTGCCATGATACTATTTTTCTATGAAAACAAAAAAATACTTCGATAGTTTTTTCTTAAAGTCCGTAATTATCGGTTTTGCGGTTGCTTTTATTATTATTATGCTAATGCCAGATCACAATGGTAGTGATCGCCCTGTCGTCGAACTCATGCTGGCATCTGCCACGGACACCTCTAATAGTGGCCCCTTACTCAACGGTCCTGTCTCATACGCATCAGCCGTAGAGGCGGCTGCCCCGGCGGTAGTAAACATTTATACCACAAAAATTATTACCGAACGCGCGAGTCCACTGTACAGGGATCCTTTTTTTCGTCGTTTTTTTGGTGATCAACTTGCCCCAAGAAAACACCTAGAATCTAGCCTAGGCTCCGGTGTCATCGTAAGCCCTCAAGGTTATGTTCTGACCAATAATCACGTGGTAGAAGGGGCCGATGAGATCGAGATTGGATTGCGCGATAATCGCACCGCAAGGGCAAAGATTATCGGCGCCGACCCCGACTCTGATTTGGCAGTATTAAAAATCGACCTGGAGGATATCCCAGCTATCACGATCGCCGAGGCAAACAAGGTACGTATCGGCGATGTCACCCTTGCCATTGGTAACCCCTTCGGGGTCGGTCAGACCGTCACGATGGGCATCATTAGCGCCACCGGTCGTAATAGTATCGGTATCAATACCTTCGAAAACTTTATACAAACGGACGCCGCCATCAATCCAGGAAATTCGGGTGGGGCCTTGATAAACGCCTACGGCCAATTGATCGGCATCAATACCGCTATATTCAGCAAGTCCGGGGGTTCGCAAGGCATAGGATTCGCGATACCGGTCAAGTCTGCCGTCGACGTCATGCAACAAATTATAGAAAACGGCAGGGTTCGGCGCGGCTGGTTAGGCATAGAGGTACAGGATATCGACCCACGTCTAGCTGAATCATTTGGGCTAAGCTCCACAGATGGTGTTGCGATTAGTGGCATATTACGCAATGGACCTGGTAATATCATGGGCCTACGGCCGGGTGATGTGATTATCAAATTTCAGGGCACTCAAATACGCAATGGAAGACAGCTCATGAATTCGATTGCCGCCATACGCCCAGGAAACGAGGTCGTACTCAATTTAATTCGTCAGGGTCGTGAATTAGAATTGAGTGGCGAAGTCGGCGAACGCAA
>JBGMRO010000008.1:3117-8586 GCA_048061555.1 Thiohalomonadales bacterium
ATTTAATTCGTCAGGGTCGTGAATTAGAATTGAGTGGCGAAGTCGGCGAACGCAAGGCACAGGTACGCGGGCGCTCCAAACAACCACGAACCTAAATCAGGTTTTAAGTCTACAACGCCTCCATCATCGCACTAATTTGTGATGCATAATAAAAAGCTTGTACACGCAATAAACGCTCTCCCAAACCTAACGAGGCCTCGGCACGCTGACGTAGTGAGGTATTGTTATTGACCTTCGCCAACCGCAGACTGCTGCTAATCAATACGGATGAAGGTGAAGGCATCGGGTTATCGCTCACAATGGGGACACCAATACCCGGCGGAAGCAAGCTTTCGTCACTCAACTGCCAACCCGTGGCGGTGTAAAATTTCCTCCAAGCGGTATCGGCCCATTGAGAGGCGAGCTTATAATCCTCAGGACTATTGACCAACTGTGCCCACGCCAACATACCACTGATCACATAGGCATAATCCTCCAATCCAGCCTGTCCTATCGCGACCGACTTGCTTTGTGCACGCCACAAGCGATTTTTACCATCAGATAATTTTTTGACGATATAGTTACGTATACTTGCCGCCGCATCTTGGTATTTTTGACCTCTTTTTGTCTTGGCACCCTCGACAAACGCGGCTAGCGCAAGACCATTCCAGGCCGCCAATTGTTTGGTATCTACCGGTACACGTCGGCCTTGGCGTGCCTTAAATAATTTTTTATAGGCGGAGGCAATCTGCGCTAATACTTTATCTAGCGGCAGTTTTAAGTCTTTGGCGACACTATCTGGCGACACGACCTGACGCGGTAAATAACCGGCGTCGGCCACCGCAGGTGTCTGCATATCCCACAACAAACTAACAATTTGTAACTCCTGTTTGGTCAATAATGACCGCAGTTGTTGTTTTTGCCATAGATAATAACCGCCCTCTATCCCCGCCTGATCCACCGCCGACAAACTGGCCACTAGGGCGCCGTCCGGCGTAAGCAACTCTCGCAACATGAAA
The DNA here is from genome assembly GCA_048061555.1 of Thiohalomonadales bacterium. Taxonomy (GTDB): domain Bacteria; phylum Pseudomonadota; class Gammaproteobacteria; order SZUA-152; family SZUA-152; genus JBGMRO01. Next base: position 4,116 of record JBGMRO010000008.1, read on the forward strand.
TCCAGTGTTTCAGTTGCGATCGCAGCAAAATCAGATCGCTTGAAGGTCTTGGCAGCAGAAAAATACAGTAGCGCCATATTTGCATTATCGTAGAGCATTTTTTCATAGTGCGGGGTTTGCCAGCCAGGGTCGGTAGTGTAACGAAAAAACCCACCGCCGATGTGATCTCGCAAACCCTGTGTCGCCATTTGTTCAAGGGTTAAGATCACAAATTCCTGTATAGGCTTCGAATGGTTAGAGGCGTAAGAACGCATCAAGAGCTGCAACTGTGATGTCATCGGAAATTTTGTTTGATCACCAAAACCACCCAGCATTTCGTCTGACTGTTGCATCGCTTGCTGGGAAAAACTGGCCAGATATCGATTCACGGCTTGCGCGGTCGGCTTGACTCCAATGGTCTTATTTTTGTCAATCAACGGTGATTGTTTTGTTTGCACCGCCGCCGCTTGCGCCGCGACTTTGTTCAGATATGCGCGATCTTTGTCCCATAGGTCACTAATCTTAACCACCAATTCAGTAAATTGCTGCTTGGGCAAATAGGTGATACCCACCACCGGGTAACCCTCTGGCGTGAGAAAGACATTTAGCGGCCAGCCTGCATGACCACGTGTACGTTGTACAAAGTCGATTAGATAGGCATCTAGGGCCGGATAGAGTTCCCGGTCGACCTTGACCGGGATAAAATGAGTATTGAGCTTGTTAGCAACGCCGACGTCACTATAGCTTTCACGTTGCATGACGTGACACCAATGGCAGGAAAAATATCCCACCGAGACAAACAGCATTTTCTTATCTTTACGTGCCCGCGCTAGTACGTCTTCGCCCCACACCTGCCAGGCAACGGGATCCTCTGCATGCATCGCCAAATACGGCGAGGGATGATCAGCGAGCTGATTATTGAGTTTATGAGACACATCGGCGTTCACAGCCACCATGGCCATTAGCAATAAATTTGCAACAACTAGGCTAAATAGTCGGGAATGATTGATCTTATGCACACGAGTTAAGATACTGGACATAATTTTGCTCTACAAAGTTATTAGAGTATTTATAGGCCATTCTGTTACAACAACCGGCCTTTAGGACACTAATCAGGTGCAGTCGGCCATAACATTGCCGCACCCCGAACACCACTGGAATCCCCATATTTTGCCGCCAGCAACCTAGTCACCACGGTATCAGAGAACACATATCCCTGCCATAATTTCGGCACACTGTCATACAAGCCGTTAATATTTGCCATACCACCACCTAGCACAATCACATCGGGATCAAGGATGTTAATAACACTCGCCAAGGACCGAGCCAGGCGGTCTTGATAGGCGTCTAAGTGTGCGACCGCTAATTCGTCTCCGTGCTGCGCGAGTTCGACAATCTGCTCTGGTCGATATTCGCCTTGGACGATGTCATTAAATCGCTGCGCAAAACCGGGACCGGATAAATAGGTCTCGATACAGGTATTTTTTCCACAATAACAATCAATATGAGGCAAATCCGCCAAACTAGACCAAGGTAGAGGGTTGTGCCCCCACTCCCCTGCGATCGCATTGGCGCCCAGTAATAGCTGTTGTTGTACGACCACGCCAGCGCCGGTACCCGTACCGATGATGACGGCAAAAACGACGGCGTAACCTTGGGCATGGCCATCCATTGCTTCCGACAGGGCAAGACAATTTGCATCGTTGCTCAAGCGTATCGGTCGCTTGAGAGCAGCCTCAACATCGATCTGTAAAGGTTTTCCATTGAGACAGACTGAATTAGAGTTTTTGAGCTTGCCGTTTGACATCGCACCAGGTGTAGCGATTCCAATGGACATTTTCTCGGCAAATCGAGCTTCGACCCCAGCGACCATGTCGACGATGCATCGTAAGGTAGCAGCATAGTCACCCTGTGGGGTCGTTTGGCGTTCGCGCAGTACACACTGGACACTGCCATCCAATACGGCAATCTCTATCTTGGTACCACCCAAATCGATACCGATACGGTTACCCGATGCTAACGTCATGATAATTGCCGTATATCCACAAAGCGATTATTGGTATCCATGCGAATAATAAAACGGCCATTAATACCATTATTGGTCACAAATGGTCGCAGTACTGCGACGGGAAACTGCACCTTAATACCCCGAATATCTTGCGCGACAACGTGTTTCACCGCCCCGGCATAATAGGCTTGAATTTTTTCCGCGGATAACTGCAAGTTAAATTCATAGACGGTCATTGGCTTCACGCTACTTTTTACCCCACAAGCGGCACACAAAAATCACTAGAAAATCGGTACACGAAGATATCGGAGCGAAGAACCGTTTGTGGATGGGCACTCGATTAGTGTCCGTCCACAAACGAGGATATTTCTCCAAGATCGACTGCTCTAATGCATCCATGCATTCGCAGCATAAGGCCATCCATGGCCAAAAGGCGTACCGATTTTTTAAAGCGCAGCATATACTAAATATGTGAGCATTTAATCTTAAGATAAGTACTTCTAGTTCTGCAAACAACGCAGAATAAGAATTACTAAAAAATCGGCACAACGATGAGATTGGTGAAATAGACCGTTTGTGGATGGGCACTAGTTAGTCACTAAGGGCAACCGCTCGGAATTTGGCAGGACATCGCCCGGTATTTTTATTTTTTGCCCAATAAGGTTAGAATAATCCGATTATTCCTACCCATGTAGACCGACTCCTATGCTAAACCTTAGCACTGACTCCATCCGAGATGCGACCGATAACGGTGCCTATGACCGTGGTTCCGTTTACTATTCTCAGGGTCGGGTCAATTCTCTGCGTGTAGATAAGATTGATGAGGAGTTGACGATTATTACCGCCACGGTACACGGGAGTGCTGCGGTAGCCTATCGGCAACAGGTTGAGATTTTACATTTTTTTGATGATTCTTTCGACATAGACGGTAACTGTAGTTGTCCGGTGAGTTACAATTGTAAGCATGTGGTCGCCGTCTGCTTAGCTTACCAGGCAAGATCAAAGCCCCCCACCCCGGGCGAAAAAACCCGTGATAGTGGCCACCAAAGTCTTGCCTGGCTGACGCAGTTTAGCCAAGCAGACCGGACCCATGTTGCGCCTGAGACAACAGATTTAAGGCGAGATTTTATCGCCTATATATTACAACCGACTGGCGAACCCGGCGGGGTAGAAGTGCAGTTATTGATTACCCGGCAACTAAAAAATGGTGGCCTAGGTAAGGGGCGTCGAACTAACTTCGAGAAGATCAATAGTCACTACGACAGTCCCGCCTATGTCCGCGCTAGTGACCTGGATATCGCTAAACTTTTGTATTCACAATACATTTTAGAGTGGGGCAGCCCTACCTTGAAATTATCTGGCGAGATAGGATACCTAAGCCTAATAAAAATGCTCTCGACCGAACGTTGTTTTTGGTTGAACACCAGCGGCACTGCTTTACAGATGGGCGAACCCCGGGCGTTGAAAATGAATTGGGGCCGTAACGATAACACCGCCTATCAATTAAAATTGGACATTGAACCCAAAGCGATGCCTTTGAACACTTACCCGGCCATGTATTTGGATGTAGAAGTGCTGCGCCTAGGTCGTTTGACACAAACCGATTTTAGTGAAAGACAATGGGCCATGTTACTGGATGCTCCCGCGGTACCGGCTAGTGCCGCTGTCGAATTTAGCCATCAACTCGTCAAACAAATGTCCAGCACCGCCTTACCACATCCGATAAAAATGGCCACCATAGCGCTGGATGCGGAAGACTACCAACCCTGTGTGACCTTACTGCGTGAGCAAAAAGCCGCAGGACAAAATCGGCATATTCTGCGTTTAGATTTTTACTATGGTGGGTACCGCTGTGACGCACTACCCAGGACCCCGATCTATTCCTTCATCGAAGCCAATACAATCATCAATATTCGTCGAGACCTAGCGCAGGAAAAAACCGCGATGGATAGGCTGTTGGCACAAAATTTTCGCGTGCTCGCCGATGTAGGTAGCAAGACCCTGCTCCAGTTTTGTCCCGCCGCCGCTGAGGAGAGGATTACGATCTTGTATTGGCAACACTTGTTGGACCAAGTATTACCACAATTAGAGGCCGAGGGCTGGCGAGTTGAGATTGATGCTAGCTTTAAACTCACTTTTTTACAGGCTGAAGAATGGCATGCAGAAATAGATAGCGATACTGATAACCAGTGGTTTGATCTACGCTTTGATTTGACCATTCAAGGCAAAAAAATTCCGCTATTGCCGCTCATCACAGATATTTTATCCAATTACACCAGCTTGGACGAATTGCCTGAAATACTATCGTTGCCCATGGGTGACAGTCAATATTTACAATTACCCGCCGAACGTATTCGTCCTATTTGCAAGACACTCTATGAACTCTTTGACCATCATCGCCTTGGTGACAGCGGGGAGTTGCGCTTGCATCGTTATGATGCCGCGCGGTTGGATGATCTGGATACGCATTTTAGCAAAAACGGA
>JBGMRO010000008.1:8686-14629 GCA_048061555.1 Thiohalomonadales bacterium
CGCTTGACAAAACCCTGTTTGATCGTTGCGCCCACCAGTCTCATGGGCAATTGGCGCAGGGAGGCACAAAAATTTGCCCCACGACTCAAAGTGCTAGTCTTGCAAGGACCCAATCGCCAGAGCTTATTTGGGCAAATGTTAGACCATGACCTGATACTCAGTACCTATCCATTGTTAGTCCGTGATGAGGCGGTGCTGGGCGCCCAGCAATACCATAGCCTGATCCTGGATGAGGCACAAATGGTCAAGAATCCTAACTCGAAAGCCGCTAAAATCATCCGCCGCATACGTTGCAAACATCGCTTATGTTTAACCGGAACCCCGATGGAAAATCATTTGGGCGAACTGTGGACACAGTTCGATTTTCTCATGCCAGGCTTTCTCGGCAGTCAGCACAGCTTCAAAAAACTATTTCGCAACCCCATCGAAAATCATGGCAACAAAGATCAGCGCGACATCTTGGTGCGTCGCATAACACCCTTTTTATTGCGCCGGACTAAAAATGAAGTCATCAAGGAGCTACCCGAAAAAACCGAGATTATCCGCTCGGTTAGCCTAGACAGCAAACAGGCCACTTTGTATGAAAGTATTAGGTTATCAATGCAGAAAAGAGTACGGGATGCCATTGCTAAAAAAGGACTCGCCCGTAGTCATATCACCGTATTGGATGCCCTGTTAAAATTGCGACAGATTTGCTGCGATCCACAACTACTGCCCTTAGAACAAGCTAAAAAAGTAAAACAATCGGCAAAATTAGACATGCTTATGCAAATGCTGCCCGAGTTGCTGGAAGAAGGTCGACGCATCCTATTGTTTTCTCAGTTTACAAAAATGTTAGCAATCATTGAACAGCAACTCGATCACCTAGACATTGCTTATGTGAAATTAACTGGCCAGACCCGAGATCGAGATGGTGTTATCGATGCCTTCCGTGCCGGTGCAGCGGATGTATTTCTAATTAGCCTAAAGGCAGGCGGCGTTGGACTCAACCTTACCGAAGCGGATACGGTGATTCATTATGATCCGTGGTGGAATCCGGCAGCCGAACATCAAGCCACGGGACGCGCACATCGTATCGGACAAAAAAAACCGGTGTTCGTATATAAACTCATCACCGAAAATACCGTAGAAGAAAAAATAATCGCCATGCAAGAACAAAAACAGGCCCTGGCAGATGGCATCTATGACGCCGACGGTGATGGTGCAAATTTCAACTTTAATGCAGAAAATTTACAGGAGCTGTTTGCGCCTTTAGGGTAAGCATAGGCTTTTTCTAATAGATGGCTAAAGCCGACTCATTGGCGAGACTCCAAAATAATTTCGATACCGTCTTCAAACAAGATCCGAACCTCTCCGGGGGACAGACCCTCCAGGCTTATTCTGCCACTCTGGCTCATACTGCTTTGCTTAAAACTACCATCTGCGCTTATGATCTGAATTATTTTACCGACGTGTTTGTCAACATTTTCGATTTCTATATCTATCCAGTCGTTGTAACGTAACAGCGCTGAACGGGCGCTGATATCTTCACAGTGCACTTCAAAATAGAAGAGTCCCGTATCAGTTTGCTCTCGGTCGAGAGAATTGCCACGGGCGTAAACCCACTCAGCCTTGACATCCTCACCATTGAGCGAAGTAATGATCCGGTCTATTTCACGGTTATTACCCTTCCGGTCTTGGGCGAAGATTCGCAGTTCAATGTCTGTGCCGGTATTCATTCCCGCCAGTTTGGCGGATAATTCGACGGTATCCCCCAGATTTGCTTGTGTCGTGGACCAGACAACATCGCTGATGATTTTTAATTGTAAATTGCAATCCCCCGCTTCGCCCAAACCACCGAGTTTAACGGTGCCGTTTCCGCTTAAATGACCCAGAACGGGTTTACTCATTCCAGGGAAATTGATTTCATAGGCTATACCGTTGACTGGATTTTTAGATTCGTCGCAGGTCTGATATTTGACCCAATGCTTACCCAAGCTCTGCTCACCCGGGGTGCCGACTATAGCGGTAAGCGCAGCCTTACTGGCCTGGGCAGAAGCACCTCCCCCGCCATCACCACCAGATCCGTTTGCATCACCAATGATGACGCTGGCAGAGCCCTGTACGATACAATCCGGCGGCCCCAGACAAACACAGACATCGCCCACTCGTGCAGCCGCCAACCCACCAATCAATACCGTGGCACTGCCTTGCGCAATCGGCCCGCCAACGTGTGGTGGCGGTGGCGTACCAGGATTGCACATCGGACAGATATGATTATCGCCTGCACGCGCCGCAGGTTTACCCTCAATGAGGACATTATTTATACCACTAACAATGACGCCACCGTGGGCGGTTAAATCACCTTGCCGAGCCGCATTGGGCATTTGGATCTCTCCCTAGGAATATAACGGTTCTTTCAATTTACCGAATAGGTACACTGATCAACAAATCATAGCAACATTGTTGTATACATTCAAGAGAGATGACTATCTAATTGACATAATGCCGAACAAATAATATGGGTCGAAAACACCCAAACGGACATTGATGAAGAATTGCTGGTTATAAGCTAGACGAAAACCTTATGGTATATTTCTTAAAATTGAAAAAATCAAAGAATACGACAAGAGGTCACTTCGGTCTCAGCAAAGACCTCTTGCAGCCAGCGTAATACCATCCTGCGTACTTTGCTTTCTAGATTATCTGTATTCTGTGTTTTTTGTATTAAACTGAGGATGAGTTCGAAGCTGATGGTGTCAGGGGTAAAATGGCCATAGAGATCCTCAAGAGCACTTTCGTCATGAGGTCGTACGGTAGGCAGGCTGTACACCTGGTTGCGTAAATCGTTGATAGTAACGTTACTGAAAATAGGGCTGAGCACTGTCATCATTTGTTCTTCACTGATACGCGCCACGATATCAACAACTTGGTCAACAGCATCAATTAAATAGACCTCCACCACATCCCTGCCGATAAAATAGCTCAATGCCGGATAATAACCGATCTCTTCTTCCCTGATATGTAGATCTATTTGCGTTGCAATAGTCTTACCTAAATCTACAATCGATCCTGGAATATATTCCGCCAGCGTCTGCTCGGGTAATTTTGCTTTTACCGTTAGCGAAAGTTTTGGGAAATGTAGGCTCATGATGGGGAAGATTTGTCGAGTGCCGAGACGTCGTGGTCCAGACTCTTGTTATTACACAGTAGCGTCTTGATGACGAGTATTAAGTAATCAGTGACATGCCGTATTTTTTTACGCATCACTGATCCAACGGCATCGGTTTGGGCAAATATGGGGATTAACAAATACTCACTAACCAGGGCTAATGTCAGTATAGCCTTTATTTTAGCTTCCTGGTCTTTGCCGAGTGACTGCCAATGCGAATGAGTTTGTTGCAAACAAACCTCGACTTGTTGTTCAAGTGTCTTGATGTCACGTATCTCATCGATATTGCCACAGGGCGGAACTCGGAAATAAGCGGGTATAGCTTCAAATAAGGCGATTGCTACATCGGGATTATTGAGTTTACCTACAGCACTTGAAAGCGTAGATAAAAAACGTTGCCCAGCGGCGCCCTGGCAACGTCGCAGCTGATTCGAGTACCAATCTGATTGCAGGTCTAGTTTCTCTTGGTCTGCAGTCGAGTCGTCTATGATGGGGCTTTGTTCTGTCCGATTGGGCGGTTCATCCGCTGGGTAATGCGCTTGTGAATCCGGTAAATCATCGGGTATTGCGGCCAGAAAACCGACCACAATAGCACTTTTTCTGCCACCTTTACGCCAAAGGCTCGCGCGGGTCTCAGCATCGACCAAATTTGCTTGTAAAATCAACCTTACCGTATCTACCATCGCCTGCGGATCTTCTTCGAAAGGTAGGAATTCCACTAAAAAAGCCCCGAGTTCACTCGCAAACTCACTCTGGGCGACTTGCTGATTTTGCAACATTTTACGCGCCACCTCGGCGGAAGGCATAATCCACCAAGCGTCTCTAGCAATTTCGACGGTCAAACCCGGGGCATGTGCTACCGCCACTACGGCCTCAGGTTCTCCTAGTAATAACAAGCCTTGCAAACTTTCATCGCGCATTTGTCCCATGCGAGTCCAGCGTTTTAGGTAGACTGGGTATCCTCCTGGTGTACCTAATACAAACGTCGAAATCAATTCTTTTACCCAGCGCAGATATTTTTGATCATTACAGGTGGGGTTTAGCCTCACCTTGACTTCGCCCCGCTCGCCACGCGCATGCACACACATCGCGGATTCGTCAATGCGGATTGCGCGTAATTTTTGTCGCAGCATAACATTGAGACGTAAACTATCTTCTTGTGATATATCCATCGCGCTTTACTATATGTATTGGAAATTAATAAATTGAGTCAATTAAGTTGCACCCGTTGCCCCCACGGAATTCTGCAACGACCCTTGACTAACCAGATCACTGGATAATGAGGCTCGGTCGCAGGAAAATCTCCATCGGCATCGGTGAAGTAGACGAGTAGCTGGGGTGCTCTATCCAAACTATCGACCCAAGTAAATACCGGTCGAAAGTCTGTCGCGCCACCGCCCGGAAGATATTCTGGTAGTGAAAAATTTTCCCAGGCCTCGTAAAACCAGGGACCTTCTTCTGACAACGAAGCATCACAGGTATGAAAAACAATACGCGCCCGGAGTTGACTCTTTATCGCGTTGACTTCGGACAAAAATTCCTGTGTCTCACTTTCTGCAATGGAACCGCTGGTGTCTAAGACAACCACTATATCGACCTCTTCGCTGCGCAGGCTGGGAAATATAGCAGGCCCCCCGCGTCGGCTATTAGGTCGAGAATAACTATAGTCGTCGCGTGCAATATTACTAATATAGTGAGCCAGTAGACTCCGCCAAGGCAACTGCGGTTGCAACAAATGATCGATCAATCGTTGCATGGCCGCGCCCATCTTTCCCGCCTGCATCGCTTGTTGCGCAGCACCGGCCAACCGTTGCTGCCATTGTACCTTCAAATCTTCGCGTTCTTGTTCACTGAGTGGTTGTGGTTGATCGGCACCACGCCCGTCTTTTTTATCACTATTTTTATCATTGTCGTTCTCAGAATCGGAATCAGAATCAGAATCAGTGGCAGACGTAGGCTGCGTAACTTCGCCCTCAATTGCGGTTACAGTGGTATCTTGATTCGAGGCTGCCGGTGTTTCAGTCGGATTATTTTTTTTACCCGAATTAGGGGGGGAGTCTGGTAAAGCCTCTTTATTCTCCGCAGTATCGCCTTTCTCAGTTGCAGCAGTGCTGCGTTTACCCGTAATATCCAAATTCTGCTGACGACTATCACTTCCCGAATCCGAATCACTATCGTAAATATGTTTGTCGAGTATCGCCTGTTCACTATTTTCATGGATGGTGGGATATATTTCCTCTGCGGTCATACCGTGGTAACTTTCTTCTAATAATGCGCCCGGCGGTGGTTCTAAACCGTCATCGCACAGCATGGGGTTGATGGCAAAATCACAGGCGATATCCCAGCGATGTTTATGACGATGCTGGCGTCGCGCAAAGTGAGACAAGGCACAATGCAGGGCCTCATGTGCCAAGATAAATTGTGTCTGCGCGATATTTAATTGACTAATATAGTCAGGATTATAAAAAATAGATTTGGCGTCCGTGGCGGTAGTGTGGCACCAGTCGGCATTAGCGACGACTAACGGTAGGCGTAATACCAAGGCGCCCAAAAAGGGTTTATCAATAATCAAGCGCGTTCTCGCCGCACTGAGCTTTAGCGCCAGATTGTCTTCACTCATCATCGACCCACTACGTATTCAATATCGCACATACGCCACTAATCAAATAACAGCACTTCAGCGACGCTATCCGCCCATTGTGCAAATTCGTCGAGCGAGAATATTTCCTCTCCAATTGCCCTGTGCATATCCGAAACCAACATGACCCCCATCTCTTTTTGCTTAAAACGTG
>JBGMRO010000008.1:14729-17905 GCA_048061555.1 Thiohalomonadales bacterium
GCCCTGTGCATATCCGAAACCAACATGACCCCCATCTCTTTTTGCTTAAAACGTGCTGCGTAATTCAATATGTTGCCCCACAGCTCAAATTTATCTGTGCGTTGCCTAGCTCGAATGGCCTGCCCCACCAGGGCTGCGGCGACCGCATACTGTAGATCCGTTTCGCTGGGCACTTTAACTTTTTCGCCACGAACAATTGCAGCTAGGTCTGGCATTTGCTCTAGATTCTCGACAAAGGCGTGTAATTCTATGCCAGCCGACGCGCCGACACAGGCCTGTAACGCGCCGAGCAGTAGTTTAGGTTGCGCATGAAATTTTTGTAGGGCTCGATGGGCAAACTCCCAGGTTCGTGGTGTGGGGAACGCGACGGGGTTGTGGGCGGGATCAAACTCGAATAACAATTCGGGCCTAAATCGCAAAAAGGCGATAATGCGGTCATCGATGTCGTGCGCATAGGCCCAAGCGACCCAGTCGTCTAAATGGGTATCAACATCAAAATGGGAAAACCGATTGGCCAACGGCGCTGGCATGGTGTAAGTGACGCCGCGATCACCTTGACGGTTACCTGCTGCGATGATCACCCAATCGGGTGGTAGACGGTAGGTGCCCAACTCGCGATCGAGTATCAACTGATATGCGGCGGCTGAAACCGTCGGTGGTGCAGAGGTTATTTCGTCTAAAAACAGAATACCTGAGGCACCATGGCGTTCAACATCGGGCAACATCGATGGTATCGCCCATTCTACCTTTTCCTCCGCACGGAAGGGTATACCACGCAGATCACTGGGCTCCATCTGCGACAAGCGAATATCGATTAATCTGACCCCATGTTGCTCGGCTACCTGAGCCACCATCTGTGATTTGCCCACGCCGGGGGCCCCCCACAGCATCACCGGGGTGTGTAAACCCTTGGCGGCATGTCTGAATTCTGTCTCGAGAATGGTAAAAAGCAGCGCTGGCCGCATGGCGCATCCTTAGTAACTGATTGATATTATAGGTAATTTATTCGCTAACACCCTACTAGAGTCTATATCTGTTGCCACTGCGATCGAATACCCCCAAAGAGGTGCATAAAATGAACAAAGCGGAGATATTCTGTGGCATTTTCTTACATTAACCACGAATGTCTGTAAATATTTTCACCACCCTGCCGATAATGTCTTTGCACGATGGCATGGATAGAAAAATGGAAACGAGGATGCATCTAAGACTGTTACACATATTGTTACTCTCGATCGTCACTGGGTTGATGATCCCGATCGCCAGCTACGCGGATAAGCAAGGCAGCGACGTCGTACTACTCATGGATAGCTCTGGTAGTATGAAGCATACGGACCCCAACACCCTGCGCGCACCAGCCGCCAAGTTATTTGTATCTCTACTCGGCAAAACGGATCGCGCCAGTATCGTGAGTTTTAGTGACAATGGTTATCCGGTGGCCTATCTGACAAAGGCCACGGGCGAACGAAATCGAAAAATCTTATTTTCGGCTATAGACAAGATCTCCACCCGAGGGGTCTATACCAACCTTGCGGGCGCCATAGAAACGGCCATTAGTGTATTACAACGTAACAAACAGCAAGGTCGCAAACAAATGATTGTGCTCATGTCAGACGGGAAAATGGACCTCGGTGACAAAGCAAAAAACACCGAATTAACAAACGAACTGTTAAATAAACACCTGCCCGCTTTAACAAAATTGGGAATCACGCTCAATACGATTGCCTTTACGCAGCAATCTGATCAAGCACTGATGCAGCAATTGGCCACGAAATCTGGCGGTACCTACTTTCTGGCTAAAACAGATAAATCATTGCGGCAAGTCTACACATCGATTTTCGAGCAAAGTAAGGTACCTAATCAGGTTCCTTTCGATGACAACAAATTCGTGATCGATAAATCCGTATCCGAAACGACTATTGTCGGTTCAAAAAAATCCAAACGAAGTAATCTGACCCTGCTGTCACCTAACGGTGATCGTTACAACAAAGATTCAACTAAAAAATCTATAAAATGGTTTGTATCGGATACCTTCGATATCATAACCGTCAAGAATCCCACTGCGGGAGAATGGCGTTTACAATCCAGCGATGGCGACAATAAGGCCTATATTGTTAGCGACCTGCAACTTTTTATCGAGTATGAACCTAAAAACCCCATCATCGGCGCAGGTGTCGTGATTAAATCATGGTTGCAATCCGGTACTAAAATCATCACCTCTCCAGAAATCCTTGAGAAAATAACGACCAGTCTCGCGGCACTAACCCCTGAAGGGGTTACCCATCAACTACAGATGGAACCCTACTCGTTATATAAAGATGAACCTAGCAGTGTCGGCATATACGCCAGCCATATTGCATTTCCTTCTGCGGGTCGCTTCCAAATATCTATCGCATTCAAGGCGAACACTTTTGAACGTAAAAAAGTGACCCTTGTCGACATACAAGCCTCGGTTATTACTGAAGAGCCCAACGTAGAACCGGTAAATCCACCGGTAGTTAGTGAGCCTATCACGGCTCCCATCACCGCTGAGACGACATCGGCCCACGCTGAAGAAAATAACCCCGCAATCACCACACAGGTAGAAACAACTGGGCAAAAGTTAGAGAAACCGAAAAATAGTGGGCTACAACTGCCCGCACTTCCCGATTTTACCCCGCAAAATTCAAATGATCACGTCGAAGAGGCAGGCGCAACACACATAGATGTTGACAGTCATGAAGAAGCTAGCACCCATCAGGACGAACACTCGGAGTCAAGCTCATCAGATTCGAACGATGCAAGCGAAACTGAATCTGCGGCCGAACATGAGACTCAAGGGAAAGCGCACGGCGATAAATCTACGCTAAAAGAAGACGCCCTGCCAGAGGAAGATGGCGGAGGTTTGCTTACCGCTATTATCGCCTTTGTCGGCATTAATCTATTTTTGATCATTATCGGCGTCGGTGGCTATTTTCTCTACAAACGCCACAAAGCGAAATCATCGACAGATTCAGATGATGATCTAGACGACGATGAAAATATCGAATCAGCCCAGGAAGATGACGATAATCCTGCCGAGAGTAATCAAAAAGCCGCGTAGGTTTATTAAAACTGAAGAACACAATCTTAGCGTAGTCACAATATATTAGTAACAGTATAGGAACGTACTCAATGTCAAACACAACACTTTTTGC
>JBGMRO010000009.1:0-9462 GCA_048061555.1 Thiohalomonadales bacterium
ATACCCTCGTGTATGCTCAATAAGATATTCGGTATATTCTGGGTTAATAAACGCCGTTCTTTGGCGTCTAATTTTGTTTGCACGCTCCATAACAAGACTTCAACTAGACTCGTCGCGGATTCCCAGGACTCGCCGCTACAGTCGTCCCTGATGGCGATGACATTCAAGACTTCTTTCCAAGGGCCGAGTATAAAAAGTTGCACCTCTTGCGGTAGGACTCCCTGAAAGGTTTCTATTTTTTGTTGTAAGGCAGCAACGACCGTTCTGCGGGCGTTTAATAACATGTCCTTCGCCATGAGGTCTACTTTTTGCTCAGTATTGAGAAACTCTCGAAATTCTATTAACAAGTCCTCAAAGATTTGGCTGTCTTGCTCGAATTCAGTCAGTATGCATTCTACAATGTAGTCGATTTTGCCAAGTATTTTTTCATTGTCTTCCTGTTTGTCGGCGAGTTCCAAATTTGCAAACGCTAGCTCGTTTAACAACTCCCTTGCGGGGTGGGTTTTTTTGGCAAAAAAAGTTTTATCGATAATGGCGAGTTTAACGATCGGGATCTGCAGCCGCCCGATTGCCAACTTGATTCGATCAGACAAACGGTCGTCATTGAGGATATAGTCGAACATCATACTAACGATGTCGATAACATCGGCGTCATTGCTAGCCATTTCTTTGTCGCTGGATTCGCCACCCAAAAGTGCGATTTCACTCAATACACCCGTCTTGATAATCTGGCCATTGGCTTGAGTGCCTAGCCTGGCATGTGTACCGGTGTATTCACTGTTGGTTTGCAGGCGAGACAGGCCGTTGATGATGTCATTGGTGACATAGTGGCCGCTCGCGACACCCGCGCTATACCCCTGTGGCGTATTGCCTTGGTGAGTAATATTGTGGGCAGGACCCTGCATACCCGCAGGGAGCCCGGTATTAACGGCTAGTGCCGCAGTCGACGCACCCTGATGACCATTAGAACGATAGTGTTGAAATGCCTGGTGTATGGCGTCATAAGAATAGGGTGTCGCCTGTGCAGAACGACGGTCGCTGGATACCATGGCCGGGATATTAGGATCGGCAATGCCGATGGCTTCCGCATCGTCCATCATGGATACAAAAGCTGTCGGTTCTGTCATAACACCGCTGGGGTGTGCGCTGCCATCATTGGCGGCGACTGCATATTTTATGGTCGGAAGCACGCCCGCGGCAATCAAAGTGGTATTGATTTCTTGGTACAGGCTATTGATATTTTGAACGACAAATTTATCAAAAAGTTTAAATACAATAAGCTTGATTTCAATTGACGACTCGATGGTTTCTGTGGCATTGCGGAAGCTACCGCAAATAATATCTGGGCAGAGTGGATTCGCTTCTTTGGTAAATTTACGATAGCCAGCAATCTCATTGAAGCGAATCACGATTGCTGAAAGTTCATCGCGACATTCGCTGTAGATGCGCTGGGACATCTGCGTAATAGCCAGGGATTCTTCAAGATCATCTTCTTCAACCAGCGATAAGGCGCTGGTATCGTTAGAATTGATGTTCATGCTAGATGCTACTTGCTCAGGGGTTGCGTAGGCCGACGAAAAAGCAGCTTCAAAGTTGAGGAAAAAACGCTTGCAGATTTGGCCTTTTAGCATACGTAGCTCACGCATGGCATCAAAATATAGATTTTGTTGGTAGTTATTTCCGGCCTTGTCGGCATATTCGAACAGGCAGTCGTCGGCATTATTGAACATTCGATTCATCGACGCGTCGAGTTGACGTTTTGCAATGCGCCGCGCCGAGAGAATTAACTCAGGTATCGCAGTGCTGGAATTCTCGTGTTGCAAGGAGTCCATGCGACTCGAGAGGGTGCCGTTTAGATTAATGACATTATTTGAGTCGCCCATAGTGATTACCTTAAATTCCTTTCGCTAGTATTGTATATAATATAGGACGAAAGTCGCCGAGACTTTGTAGTACGGGTCACAGATTAGGTTTGTACTAGGTCACAAAACGACGAAAATTCAAGAAGGTCAATACCTTGGCTGATCTATGATCGGGCAGTGTATGCCACACACCAGCGCGGCTGTGGTAGGATGTTTGGCTTTGTGGTTCAGGAGGAAAAACAGAATGGTGAGTTTAGAGACCCCTGTGTGTGATTTTGGTAAGGATGCGATCGATTTTTCACTGCCCTGCGTGGATGGTAAGACTTGGTCACTACAGGATTGTCGTGGTGAAAAGGGTCTGCTGGTGATGTTTATCTGTAATCATTGTCCCTATGTTAAGGCTATTACAGACAGATTGGTTAGAGATACTAATGCGCTAGCATCCATCGGTATCAATAGTGTTGCTATAATGTCGAATGATCCGAGTTTGTATGCAGAAGATTCGTTTGAAAATATGCAATTGGTAGCTACGCAGCTCAAATTTTCTTTTCCATATTTACTCGATGAGACTCAACAGGTCGCCAAGGCCTACGGCGCGGTCTGTACGCCCGATTTTTTTGGCTATAACGCAGATTTGAGTCTGCAATACCGTGGTAGGCTCGATGCGAGTCGTAAGGAAACAGCGGCAGAGGGGGTCGATCGTGATCTTTTTCTGGCCATGCAACAAATTGCACAAACCGGGAAGGGGCCGAAGACACAGATTCCGAGTATGGGCTGCTCGATAAAGTGGAAAGAAGATTAATAAGCACTAATATATAGCGATATCTATATATTGGTATGTGATATAAAAACTCGTGCTTTGTTTGACCATAAGAACTATTGCCCTAAGCAGCGTGATGAGCGAAAATACGCCGTTCAACTGGTTTCTCGTTTAAGAATAACAATTCGACGACCTTTGTTTGGCCCGTATAGCCTTTTACCAGTTCAGCGTAGGTAACTATTTTAATACTGAGGTGCAGAGAGAGCCCCCGGTATGAGCGTTCTGCGCTCCGTAATTAGCCTGCTGAATAAACAGTAACGAGTTTTTTGCGTCACGAAATTTTCATCACCGATTAATAAGACCGTAGTATTTGAGTGGGCAGCCCTTGACCACGGGTATATGTAAGCGACCTTTATCGCTGGTATGCCATAGATTAGTCATTAACGTTGATGGAAGAGATAAAGTTTTGTCTAGGGTTCAGGGCACTGAATAAGTACAAAACGAATAAAAAGACGCGACAATACACCTATTTTTAATTTAAGTTTGGGAAGGAGAGTAACCATGACATCACGCACTGAGTTAGCAAACGCTGTTCGCGCATTAAGTATGGATGCCGTACAAAAGGCAAATTCGGGTCATCCCGGCGCGCCTATGGGTATGGCCGATATCGCCGAAGTCCTGTGGAATGACTATTTAGTCCACAATCCGGCAAACCCGAAATGGTCCGATCGCGACAGATTTGTATTGTCCAATGGGCATGGCTCGATGCTAATTTATTCATTGTTACATTTGAGCGGCTATGAGCTGCCTATGGAAGAAATTAAAAACTTTCGTCAATTGCATTCTAAGACACCGGGTCACCCCGAGTACGGTTATGCGCCTGGTGTGGAGACCACTACAGGTCCTTTAGGTCAGGGAATAACCAATGCGGTCGGCATGGCCGTCGCCGAACGTGCTTTGGCGGCTGAATTTAACCAGTCGGGCCACGATATCGTAGACCACCACACTTATGTATTCTTAGGTGACGGTTGTTTGATGGAAGGCATTTCGCATGAGGCCTGCTCATTAGCGGGTACACTGGGTTTAGGAAAACTGATCGCCTTCTGGGATGACAACGGCATATCGATCGACGGCAACGTCGAGGGGTGGTTTACCGACGATACCGCCAAGCGATTTGATGCCTACGATTGGCATGTTATTGCGGATGTAGACGGACATGACCCCAAGGCGATAAAAGCAGCCATCGCTGCCGCCCGCGCCGTCACTGATAAGCCGAGTTTAATTTGCTGCAAGACCATTATTGGTTTTGGTTCGCCCAATAAAGCAGGCAGTCACAGCAGCCATGGTGCCGCATTGGGTGTGGATGAAGTCGCCTTGACGCGAAAGAAATTGGGCTGGAAGCACGCCGAATTTGTCATTCCCGACGACGTTTATGCTGGTTGGAATGCGAAGGATGCAGGTTCGAAGGCCGAGTCTGATTGGAATACAAAATTTAGTGCCTACAAAAAGGCACACCCTGATATGGCGGCTGAGTTTGAGCGCAGAACTTCCGCTGAATTACCGGCAGATTGGGCCGCGAAATCGGCAGAATTTGTTGATTCGGTTAATGCCAAAGGCGAAACCATCGCGAGCCGAAACGCCTCCAAGAATTCTATCGAGGCGTATGCGGCCATGTTACCGGAGTTATTTGGTGGTTCCGCCGATCTGGGTGGTTCTAATTTGACCGAATGGTCGGGTTACAAGCCGATGCGTGCCGCCACGCCAGCGAGTAACT
Organism: Thiohalomonadales bacterium; assembly: GCA_048061555.1. GTDB lineage: Bacteria > Pseudomonadota > Gammaproteobacteria > SZUA-152 > SZUA-152 > JBGMRO01. Next base: position 4,397 of record JBGMRO010000009.1, read on the forward strand.
ATATCAACTACGGTGTGCGTGAATTTGGCATGTCAGCAATGATGAACGGTATCAGTCTGCACGGTGGCCTAATTCCATTTGGGGCCACTTTTTTAATGTTTTCCGAGTACGCTCGTAACGCCCTGCGTATGGCAGCATTAATGAAAATACGCACTCTGTTTGTGTATACCCACGACTCTATTGGTCTAGGCGAAGATGGGCCTACCCATCAGGCAGTGGAGCAAATTGCCACCCTACGCTTGATACCCAATATGGCCGTATGGCGTCCTTGCGATGCGGTAGAGTCTGCAGTCGCTTGGAAATGTGCTATAGAAAATATCGATGGACCCAGCTGCCTGATTTTTAGTCGGCAGGCCTTGCCACACCAATCGCGAAACGCAGACCAGCTAGCCAATATTGCCCGTGGTGGTTACGTACTCAAGGAATGTGATGGTACCCCCGATGCGATCATCATCGCTACCGGTTCTGAAATGGCATTGGCGTTTGGTGCAGCAGAAAAATTATCCGGCAAAAAAATTCGTATCGTATCCATGCCGAATACGAATTTATTCGATAAACAAGATGATGCGTATAAAGAGTCAGTATTACCTGCTGCAGTGACTGCGCGAGTAGCGGTTGAGGCGGGTGTGACTGATGTTTGGTACAAGTATGTGGGTTTGAGCGGCAAGGTCATCGGAATAGATCGGTTCGGCGAATCAGCGCCAGCGCCGCAGTTATTTGAGTATTTTGGCTTCACCGAAGAAGCGGTGGCCGACGCGGTTAGTAGTATTTTATAACACGCGCTTTGTCACCCACATAGCCATTGGCCCCTTACTAGTAGGCAATTAGTAAGCTGCAAGATAGCCTCTTATTATTAGCTGGAAACGTGAGTATCACGTAACGTAAATATCACCTAATGTAGATAATAAGGGCGTCTCAGCGCACAGATTTTTTAGTAACTTTTGGAGAGCAACAATGACCATAAAAATTGCAATCAACGGCTTTGGCCGCATTGGCAGGAATGTATTAAGAGCGATTTATGAAGAAAATCGTAATAACGAAGTGCAGGTCGTGGCGATAAACGATTTAGGTGATGCGGCTACCAATGCGCATCTGACCCAATACGATACCGCGCACGGTAAGTTTCCCGGGCAGGTCTCGGTCGATGGCGATTACATGATCGTCAATGGTGACAAAATCAAGGTCTTGGCCGAACGCGACCCCTCAAAATTACCATGGTCCGAGCTGGGAGTTGATGTGGTGCATGAATGTACCGGTTTTTTTGCAACCAAGGAAAAGGCCTCGGCTCACTTTACCGGTGGCGCTAAAAAGGTGATTATATCTGCGCCTGGCGGTAAAGATATGGATGCGACCATAGTATATGGTGTCAACCACGGTATATTAAAATCGACGGATACGGTGATTTCAAATGCCTCGTGTACCACTAATTGTCTGGCTCCGTTGGTGAAACCCCTGTGCGATAAAGTTGGGATTAAACACGGGTTAATGACCACTGTACATTCCTATACCAATGACCAAGTATTGACTGATGTCTATCACTCCGATCTACGTCGTGCCCGTTCGGCTACGCAGTCTATGATCCCAACCAAGACTGGGGCAGCGGCAGCGGTAGGCCTAGTTTTACCTGAAATGGACGGCAAACTAGATGGTTTTGCGATTCGTGTGCCGACGATTAACGTATCTGTAGTCGATTTGACCTTTGTTGCAGCCCGGGATACCTCAGTCGATGAGATAAATGCTATAATGCGAGATGCGGCCGACGGTGAATTAAAGGGTATTTTGTCCTACAATACGGCGCCTTTAGTCTCCATAGATTTCAATCACACCACCACGTCATCTAATTTTGATGCCACGTTAACTAAAGTCACGGGTGGTAATTTAGTTAAAGTATTGTCTTGGTATGATAACGAGTGGGGATTTTCTAATCGCATGATCGATACCACTATTGCGTTGATGAACGCAAAGTAAACAAAACAAGGCTTTACAAGTGATGTGTTAAGTTGAACGCAATGGGGTAGTCGATCTACCCCATTGTGATTTTTTCGATATAGATAAAGATATTAGATGAGAGGCGATTTTCATCCAATATTTTTTACGCGTCTTTTAGGAGTTTACATGTCCGTTATTAAAATGACTGATTTAGATTTGTCTGGTAAACGAGTACTTATACGCCAAGATCTTAACGTTCCGATTAAAAACGGAAAAGTGACTAGTGACAAACGCATTCGTGCCTCGATGCCTACTATTGAACATGCCATGAAAGCGGGTGCGAAGATCATGCTAATGTCGCATTTAGGGCGACCTGAGGAAGGTGTATACAATGAAGAGTTTTCATTGTCACCGGTGGCGGCGCATTTATCTGGTTTGTTAGGTAAGGAAGTTCGCCTTATTAAAAACTGGTTAGACGGCGTCGATGTTGCTGCGGGTGAGGTGGTCATCTGTGAAAACGTTCGTTTTAATGAGGGCGAGAAAAAAGACGATGAGGCCTTATCTAAAAAAATGGCTGCACTCTGTGATATCTATGTTATGGATGCCTTCGGCACCGCACACCGCGCCCATGCATCAACGCACGGTGTGGCAAAATATGCAGCACAGGTCTGCGGTGGTCCACTATTAATGGGGGAATTAGACGCCTTAAGCAAGGCGCTCGACAATCCGGCGCGGCCTATGGTCGCTATCGTGGGTGGTTCTAAAGTATCAACCAAACTCACCGTATTAGAATCATTGTCCGAGAAAGTTGATCAGCTCATTGTTGGCGGTGGCATTGCCAATACGTTTATAGCCTCTGAAGGTTTTAACGTGGGTAAGTCTCTATACGAAGCCGATCTTGTCAATGTGGCAAAAAAATTGTCAGGTCAGGCTAAGGCAGGCGGTAGCGATATACCGGTACCCATGGATGTCGTCTGCGGCAAAGAATTTTCTGAGACGGCTACGGCCTCATTAAAAAACGTACTCGACGTAGAGGACGACGATATGATTTTTGATATCGGGCCCAAGACCTCGGAGAATTTGGCGCAAATTATAAAAAATGCCGGTACGATCGTCTGGAACGGTCCCGTTGGTGTATTCGAGTTTGACCAGTTTGCAGCAGGTACCAAGGCGCTTGCGCTGGCAATAGCCGATAGCAATGCATTTTCAATAGCGGGTGGTGGCGACACATTGGCGGCGGTCGATAAATACGAAATTGCAGACAAAATTTCCTATATATCCACGGGTGGTGGTGCATTTTTAGAGTTTCTAGAAGGGAAGGTGCTACCTGCAGTCGCCGTGCTTGAGCAACGCGCTACAGATTAAGATTAATCATTCTAAATAGTGTCCATCCATAAACGAGGATATTTTCCCATGATCACTGCTCTAATGCATCCATGCATTTGCAGCATAAGGCCATCCATGGCCAAAGCTGCTCTAATGCATCCATGTCTTTGCAGCATAAGGCCATCCATGGCCAAATATGCGCAACGCAGATATTGGGGAAATAGACCGTTTATGGACGGACACTAAATAACTTTATTCAATAGAAATAATCGACATATGATTTCATGGGAGTTAGAACTTGCAGCAACGTAGAACCAAAATAGTGGCGACCTTAGGGCCAGCGACCGACGATCCAAAAGTCCTGGACAAGGTAATAGAAGCCGGCGTTGACGTAGTGAGGCTTAATTTTTCCCATGGTACTGCGGAAGAGCATATGGAAAGGGCGGAGCGGGTACGTAATCGTGCTAGGGCCCATGGGCGGCAGGTGGGCGTATTGGTTGATTTGCAAGGCCCTAAAATTCGTATCGAAAAATTTAAAAACGGCTCGATAAATTTGGTGGAAGACGCCGATTTTACCCTGGATACAGAATTTGATCGAAATGCGGGCACGCAGACCTGCGTCGCTATTAGTTACCAAGATTTACCCCAGGACGTGAATCGAGGTGATGTCTTGTTGTTAGACGATGGCCTCATTGTATTGTGGGTCAAGGCCGTGGAAGGTAGCAAAATAGAATGTAAAGTGAAGTCTGGCGGTATTTTAAAAGACCGAAAAGGAATTAATCGATTGGGAGGTGGTTTATCGGCATCTGCGCTTACGGATAAAGACAGACAGGATATAAAGACCGCAGCGAAGATACAGGCTGACTACCTCGCTGTTTCGTTTCCACGAAACGCGGCAGATATAGAAGAGACTCGTGCACTATTCATTGATGCGGGTGGCACCGGGGGGATTGTCGCTAAAATCGAACGCAAAGAGGCATTAGACGTTCTTGAAGAAATTATTTTGGCCTCCGATGTGGTAATGATTGCACGAGGCGATTTAGGCGTTGAAATTGGCGATGCGGCTCTGCCACCGGTGCAGAAAAAAATTATTAAAATGGCGCGTACGATGAATCGTGTCGTCATTACCGCCACGCAAATGATGGAATCTATGATACACAGTCAAATACCCACTCGTGCCGAGGTCTTTGATGTGGCTAACGCGGTTTTTGATGGCACAGACGCCGTCATGTTGTCAGCTGAAACCGCTTCGGGTGATTATCCCGACAAGGCGGTGCTCAATATGGCCCGCATTTGTCTAGAGGCAGAGAAACAGCCTTCAACGACGACTTCAGATCACCGAATTAATACACAGTTTGATCGTGTTGACGAATCCATCGCCATGTCTGCGATGTATGCCGCGAATCATCTAGAGGTAAAGGCGATAGCTGCGTTGACTGAATCCGGTTCGACCACGTTGTGGATGTCTCGCATTAGCTCCGCGATTCCGATTTACGCACTGACGCGACACGTGAGTACGCGACGCAAAGTGACTATTTATCGTGGCGTATATCCGCTGAGTTTTGATATTACGACTAAAGATCATGCGACTGCCAATAAAGAGGCCGTGGATGAATTGAAACGTCGTGGTGTCGTACGTGATGGTGATTTTGTGGTTATTACCAAAGGTGATTTAATGGGGATTCATGGTGGCACCAACGCCTTAAAGATTGTAAAGGTTGGTGATGATTTATTGCCGGGGGAAGACTAGTCGCACACGGACAGGCAATCGCAGAATTTTATATTTTTCAATTATAGGAGAATTATCATGG
>JBGMRO010000009.1:9562-13825 GCA_048061555.1 Thiohalomonadales bacterium
ACGGACAGGCAATCGCAGAATTTTATATTTTTCAATTATAGGAGAATTATCATGGCAATAGTATCACTACGCCAACTTTTAGACTACGCTGCCGAAAATAGCTTTGGCATGCCCGCTTTCAATGTCAATAATATGGAACAAGTACACGCCATTATGCAGGCCGCTGATGCGGTGAACAGCCCCGTCATCATGCAGGGTTCCGCCGGTGCACGCTCATATGCAGGTGAAGCATTTCTACGTCACCTAATTTGTGCGGCGGTAGAGCAGTATCCCCACATACCCGTGGTGATGCATCAGGACCACGGTTCTGAACCCGCTGTTTGTCTGCGCTCTATACAGTCCGGATTTAGTTCGGTTATGATGGACGGGTCATTGATGGCAGACATGAAGACGCCGTCTTCGTTTGAATACAATGTTGGTGTGACAAAAGCGGTGGTCGATATGGCGCATGCCGGTGGTGTCTCGGTAGAAGGTGAACTCGGTTGCCTAGGTTCATTAGAGACTGGCGAAATGGGTGAAGAAGATGGTCACGGTGCAGAGGGTAAGTTGTCTATGGACCAATTGTTGACAGACCCGGCTGAAGCTAAGGAATTTGTCGAGAAAACAAAAGTGGACGCATTAGCTATCGCGATTGGTACCAGTCATGGCGCCTACAAATTTACCCGCCCTCCCACGGGCGATATTTTAGCGATCGGGCGCATCAAAGAGATACACGCTATGCTGCCCAATACGCACTTGGTAATGCATGGTTCTTCCTCTGTACCGCAGGAGTGGTTGAAAATCATCAATGATTTTGGTGGAGATATGGGCCAAACCTATGGCGTTCCGGTGGAAGAGATCCAGGAAGGAATCAAGCATGGTGTTAGAAAAGTCAATATTGATACCGACCTACGTATGGCATCTACCGGTGCGGTGCGTAAACATTTGCAAGAGAACACCAGTAATTTTGATCCTCGCAAATTTCTAAAGGCCTCTACTGCCGCAATGATGGAAATTTGCAAGGCGCGTTATGAGGCCTTTGGCTGCGCTGGGCATGCGTCAAAAATTAAAGTTACGGATCTGCAAGATATGGCGGCTTATTATAAGTAGCTGATAGTATTAGTGATGAGTCGTTACTGCTAAAGCTAAAGAAGGACGGGCCCATTGGGCTCGTTTTTTTTTGCGCGCGGACAAAAAGCCTCTAGCCAAAATCGGTTATTCTGAGGTATGATTAAGACTCTAAATATATTCACCTCACGAATGGCCGTAAAATATGTTCCCCCTTTCTCTGCGTAGTCCTTTTATACTGCGTTGCACTTATTGCAATACCTATCGCAACATCTATTACAGCATCTATAACAAAGCCTATAATGTAACCTATACCAAAACCAAAAATTATCTCATGCGTTGTTTATCAGTTTTTTCACTTTCTGTAATCGGAATTTTTCTGGCGACTACTTCTGTGTCAGCGAACGTGGAATTGATCGAGCTAAAAGTCGAAGACAATAAAATAAAAATACTAATCGAGAGTAGATTGCCGATTAGTTTTGAATATTTTACAGATGAGAATACCCACCAATTTGGCGTCAGCTTATCTGGGGCAGATTATTATCCTGATTTAATCAAGTATTTTCAGTCTATTGATATCGATAGTTTAAGCCAATGTGTAGACGAAATACGAATCGTACCGATTAGTGTCGACTCGGCTCGATTCGAAGTACGCTTAGCGCGGGACTTGGTTGCATCAGTTTATGATGATACCGACAATAGCCCGAAAAATTTTCGTGTCATTATTCAATTTGAGGCCGTTGATAAAAGCAATTCGCCATGTATTGATGATATGACCTCGGATAACCAATTTCAGGCCGAGGCCGGGATTGATAAGCTTGCTACTGCGATAACTTTAAGTGACGTTGAGAGTTCAAAGTCTGGGGTTGTCACTGAAGTAGAACAGGCTGAGTTAAATGGGCGCCAAGATACTTCAGCTACTGTAGCGCAATCATCGACTAGGCAGCGTAGTATGCAAAATCAGCTTAACTATACAGCGTTTGTATTTTATGACGTACTAGCATACGTAAATAAAGGAGGATACAGCGACGATGACTGGTTAAAGCAGGAGTCGCAATCAGAATTACGCGAAGCTATTTTGGGTGCAAAGGGCAACTATGGTGGTTTGCAGTACCAGTTGGCAATTCGGTCAGCCAAGAACAAAGAGCAAAATCAAATCGTATCTGTCTACAGGGCTTCTATAGGCTACCTAACAGAAGGCATGGCCTGGGAGTTTAGCGCTGGAATGTTGCTGGAGCCCGTTGGGGTTGAATCTATAAATGAGCTAGACAAAAGTTCTTTTTTAGAGCGTTCAGTGACGTCCTACCTCACAAATGACTATAATCCCGGTATAAGCATGACCTACGATAATGGTGATTGGCTAAATTGGGAAATTGGTGTGTTTAGTAAACGTCCGGTGGCATCAGAGCCAAGTAGTGAGCAATCCGTGGCAAGTCGAGTTTTATTGACGTCCAATCTCGCTGGTACTAACTTGAGTTTCGGATTATCGTATCGAGATGCTACGCCAGTAGATAATATCTACGTCATCGCGGCACGGCCAGAGATGAATCTAATTTTACCGCTATTTAGTGTCACCCAAGCAGGTGTCGATACGGTAACAACCACTGGAGCCTCGATACTGGCGCACTCGGGAAGTTTTGATTTTACCCTAGAGGCATTTACGAGTTCCCTCAACTTGTTGTCGGCAGCAACACCGACCGATGTGCAAGAGATATCATCGCAATCAATCTCCGCGAGCTGGGTGTTTACTGGCGAACAACGTGAAATTACTAATGGTAAACGGCAACGTTTAATCCCATTTGCTCCGGTGACATTGACAAAAAAAGGCTGGGGTGCCTGGGAGGCTAGTCTGCGATATAGTAAAATTAGCGATGATATTAATCAAAACTTGACCACTGCGACGCTGGGCGCAGCATGGTATTTAAACGAGCACGTCGAGATAAAGGCAAGTTGGATCTTTACCGTGCAATCAGCGACAACAATCGGTACTGTTGATAACGATGCCGACCTCATTGGCCTACGTTTTCAGCTACAATATTAGTATTTACTCAGCTACTCCTTGTTAGGCTTCATATCTGCATTCTCCTTGGGTAATTGGGAGTTTGAGTCCCATGTGTAATACACACGGTTAACCACGGACCATATTTTCATTGGAGATAATTCTCGCCTATCTACTGGTTGGTGTCGTAGCAGGCCTACTAGCAGGCCTGCTAGGCATAGGCGGTGGGATAGTGATCGTACCCGCGCTGTCTTTTCTACTGCAAATTACCCCGGACTACGTGATGCATGTCGCGGTAGGGACATCACTTGCCATCGTCGCGGTTACCGCTACTTCTAGCGCTTGGGCCCACTCTCGAAAGGGTACTGTAAAGTGGCCTGTTATCTATCGGCTTACTGGCGGGTTAATCGTGGGCACGCTAATCGGCGTCTTACTTGTAAATCAATTGAGCAGTGATAATTTGCGGGTCTTTTTCGCGGTGTTTGAGCTTTTAGTAGCCATTCACATCGCCATTGGCGTGCAAACGCCATCGGCAACAGTGCAACCATCGATGCTCATATTATCTATCGCCAGCCTTACGATTGGCATCGTCTCTGCGTTCGCCGGTGTGGGCGGTGGTGTAATGCTGGTGCCCCTATTACTTTGGTTAGGTCTGACATTCAAACAGGCCATTTCGACATCTGCGGCTTGCGGTGTGCCCATTGCGATTGCGGGTAGCATAGGTTTTATGCTGATAGGCACGGACACCAGTGCCCAATTACCCGAAATGAGCACCGGTTATGTCTATTGGCCTGCGTTCTTAAGTATCGCATTCACCAGTGTTTTATTCGCGCCTCTCGGTGCAAAACTAGCCCACGCTTTGCCTGCCGACGTGCTCAGGAAGATCTTTGCCAGCTTTCTATTTGTGGTGGGGATGCTTATGTTTTTTGCGTAGGCTTTGTGGCCTATCGCTAGTTGCGGGCTTTCAGTGCGCGATATTCAACTTAAGTACCCACTCGCAACATTACTGTATCGTCGTTCTAAGTTGCATAATATTCATCTATGTTATGCCTGTAGTGGTCCTACTTTTGGTACCGCTTTCCAGTCTGTGACTTGCCGGTATTCCGCACCATTCAGTTTAGTGACCTCAGGTATAGGCTTTTAAAGTCGTACAACCCACTACAATGGGCGCTCGTGAAAGTCGGCAATGAGTTGTTCTAACAGCGTATCCATAACCT
>JBGMRO010000009.1:13925-17745 GCA_048061555.1 Thiohalomonadales bacterium
AATGGGCGCTCGTGAAAGTCGGCAATGAGTTGTTCTAACAGCGTATCCATAACCTGATGTGGACGGACACTAGTCTACCAGATGGTTTTTACGTAATTGTAGTTACGGATTCGCTCATCGGCTGTTAACAAGGGTACGTTATGGTGTCTCGCCATCGCGGTAATCATCCTGTCCGCCGGATCTTTATGAAAATTACCAGGCAAATTTACTGATTCAATCGCAATTGCATTATCGATAGCGACATAGCGTACGCTATCAATCGCTGCTGTCGTTGCGATCCAAGCAGAGACATCCATGGTTAGGGTTAATCGTCTTTTTTTAACGAGTAATGCTATTTCCCACACAGTAATCGAAGAGACAAGTATTACACTCGCATTTTTTTGAATTTTTGAAATCGCTTTCTTCGCCGCCGATGATAGCTTGTTATCCCCATTCACCCACCAAATAAGTGCATGTGTATCAAGGGCTATCATGTAAACCTTCCCATTCATCATCACCGACAGGGTCGGTTGGGTTATTGTACTCGACCACAGAGCCTTTAAGTACTTCCAAGGGGGGGCGGTTCGCCTGGCGAAATGGGCGCACCTCGATTGAAGGAGTACCATGATCCGTCACAATAACAGACTCCCCGCTGGATTCTACCTCGCGAAATATCTCTAACGCTTTAGCTTTAAATTGTGATTTTGATACTTGTGTCTTCATATCGCTGTTAGCGCTTTAATTAACTATAGTCACGCGACTATAGTCATTATTTAAGTCTAGCACAATATTTGACAGGCCTACAAATAGCTGTTTAATCGATTACATCATTTGGAGGGGCTGTGCCACTGTTTATGGGGGTGCAAAGTCTATGCACCATAAAGTAGGTGCTCTTAGGCGAGCTGTTTCTAAGCAGAAAGTAGGTTCTTTAAGAAAGGAACCTACTTTTTCCTAGAGAACCTACTTTTGGTGGCAAAAGATTATAACTTAGGATAATTGGAAGCTACTTACTTCGACTTTTTGGCCTCGCGTTCTTTGACTTCCTTTATGACCTCTTCCGCGACGTTCTTGGGGCAGGGCATATAGTGGGAAAATTCCATAGAGAACTGTCCACGGCCAGAGGTCATGGTGCGCAGATCGCCGATATAACCAAACATGTCACTTAAAGGGCAGTCTGCCTTAATACGTACGCCGGTTACACCTGCCTCTTGTGATTTGATCATACCGCGACGGCGATTAAGATCACCAATGACATCACCCACATGATCTTCTGGCGTATATACATCAACCTTCATGATCGGTTCTATCAACTGTGGTCCTGCTTTCGGAATAGTTTGGCGATAGGCGCCCCTGGCAGCGATTTCAAACGCAACCGCCGAGGAATCTACGGCGTGATAACCACCGTCCTTTAGCGTGACCTTAAAGTCTAGGCAGGGAAACCCAGCCAAGACACCCACGTCTAAACTATTCTTGAAGCCTTTCTCTACTGCGGGCCAATATTCCCGAGGCACATTACCACCGGTGACCTTCGATTCAAATTGGAAGCCGCTACCCGGCTCGCCGGGCTCGATAATATAGTCAATTTTTGCATATTGACCGGCGCCACCCGATTGTTTCTTATGCTGATAAGTGTCTTCGGTGACTTTTGTAATGGTTTCTCGGTATGCGACCTGCGGTTTGCCGACCTCGAGTTCGACATTATGGGTGCGCTTAAGGATGTCCACTTTAATATCAAGATGTAATTCACCCATGCCCTTGAGGATGGTCTCGCCACTGTCTTCATCGGTCTCTACGCGAAACGATGGATCTTCCTGGATCATCTTGCCAAGCGCGACCCCTAATTTTTCAGAGCTGGCTTTGTCTTTCAAAGATACCGCGACCGAGATGACCGGGTCGGGAAATACCATCGGCTCCAAAGTAGCCGGATTTTTAGGGTCACACAGCGTATGACCCGTTTGGATCGACTTCATGCCCAGTATGGCGACGATGTCGCCCGCTTGCGCGGAAGATAGTTCGATGCGCTCATCGGCGTGCATTTCCACGATACGACCAATGCGTTCGGTTTTGCCGGTGAAGGTATTGAGTACCGTGGTACCTTTTTCCATTTTACCGGTATAGATGCGGATAAACGTCAGGGCGCCATAGCGGTCGTCCATAATCTTAAACGCCAGCGCACGCAGTGGTTTTTCTGGGTCGACGATGGCAAGTTTACCTGTCTCATTTCCCTCTAAGTCTACTTCAGGCTGTGGTTTGACCTCAGTTGGATTGGGTAAGTAGTCTACGACGGCATTGAGAATTAATTGTACGCCCTTATTCTTGAAGGCTGATCCGCAATAGGTTGGAAAAAAGTCTAAGTTAATGGTCCCTTTGCGGACGCATCGCTGCAGGGTCTCAATATCTGGTTCTTCGCCATCAAGGTATTTTTCCATGACATCGTCGTCCTGCTCGACTACCGCCTCGATGAGTTCTTCACGGTATTTTTCCACTATATCGACCATGTCGGCAGGTACATCTTTAATCTCATAATTGAGTGGATCGCCGGAGTCATCCCATATCCAGGCCTTTCTTGTCAGCAGATCAACTACGCCGACAAAATCGTCTTCGATCCCGACCGGCAGGGTCATAATGACTGGCGTCGCACCTAATACGTCCTTGACCTGCTTAACGACACGATAGAAATCCGCCCCTAGGCGATCCAACTTATTCACAAAGATGATCCGCGCCACTTCAGACTCATTGGCATAACGCCAGTTGGTTTCTGATTGTGGTTCGACACCCCCAGAACCACAAAATACACCGATACCGCCATCGAGGACCTTAAGAGAACGGTAGACTTCTATGGTGAAGTCTACGTGGCCCGGGGTATCAATGATGTTTAAGCGGTGGTCATTCCACGTGCAAGAAGTCGCCGCAGACTGAATCGTGATACCGCGCTCCTGTTCCTGGTCCATGAAGTCGGTAGTGGCTGCGCCATCATGGACTTCGCCGATTTTATGAATTTTACCCGTGAGTTTCAAAATTCGTTCGGTGGTAGTGGTCTTGCCGGCATCTACGTGTGCAAAAATGCCGATGTTTCGATATTGGGCTAGTTCAGTCATGATCGTCTCAAAAAGTGGTTAATAATAAAGTTAAGAAAAGCGTTTGCCTGCATAGATTGCAACATTTGTACTTTGTCGCTAGCGAAAGGCTCGATATCTGCGCAGAATCTTGGACAGACGTTTATGTCAAAGTACAAACACACGATTTTCCGCCAACAGCTCTCAGATGGCACTATGTGCAACCCGACGAGCAAAACGGCGTATTTTAACCTAAACTAGGTGCGCTGTGGGTATTCTAAGTATAATAATTTTGTTTTTAGTATTACCGAGGTTAGTGTAGTGCAGTTTGCGGTTATAAATTTGGCATAATCAAAGACGGGGTCTTTCTGGTTTGAAGGTTAGCCAGGTTCGCTAATTGGCGACACTTTATATACATATAATTCAATCACTTATATACATGTGTTTGAGAGTGTCGTTATTTAGAGACGGAGTCTATACGTATGTGCAAGCAATAGGTATGGTTAACCTATTGTTTTATATGTAAAATAAATTGTTGGCACATAGTTTGCTCAAGAAGAGTGTAATGTGCCGTTGTACCGAAATGTACGACTTCTTGGGCAAGTTAAGTGCAGAAAATCAATAAATTTTCGATCAGCATTGGAAAAAAAGAATGGATACTAAAGTTAATAACTATTCGGGTTTGATCCTAACCGATAATTCGCGGTGGTTCGGTAGCAAAGAATCGAATGAGGGAATGGCTAAGCAGGTATTTCCTGCCGCCGCATTAAGTATTCAAAACACGG
>JBGMRO010000010.1:0-17744 GCA_048061555.1 Thiohalomonadales bacterium
GCCGATAAAACTGCGCCAGTTGTAATTAAAGAAACCCCAGGTAACGTGCTTATAAGTTACAGCCAACAACAGGTTGCTGAAAAATACTTGGCCTTTGAGTTGGCATCGGGAAAATGTGAAACCAAGAGAATCCAAAAACTGGAACTATCTCGATTTAGACAGCTTGCACTGTCACCCTACCAGGCGATGATTTCTCTATCCTATTGGAATAATAAGACTACGGACATTTGTTATGGAGATACACTCAAAGACTATGTAATTGAGGTGCACAAGCTAAGAGGATTAGAATATTACTACAATCGTAATGAATCAAAATCCAAGCTAGATATCGATGCCTGGTTCAATTCTTATCACAGTACCATCGATGTCGAATATCAATACTCCAAAATACCCAAACCGCTACGAGACAAAATGGCAAAATTATCTGAATTACGCACAATGTTCGATTTTTTACAAGCGGCATCTGAGCTGGGGTTGGATTAACCTAAATTCATCAGTTGAACGCTTGACTGTTGTACTAAGCAGTTGATTTAGATGAAATATCCACTTACCTTCTCACTCCCCCAATGGGTGACAGCACTACGGCATGTATAGCACGTTTTTTATCACGACCAGCTTCGTTGCAAATCGTTGCAATAGCTAACTATTGCGCCTCATTGCGCCTCACTAGTCATGCTAAAAAACGCACTCTACACACCGTCCAACTGATGATTTTAGGATTAAGGGTAAGCCGAGAACTTATCGAACACGGTCAGATTGCGAAAGTCACTTGAAAATGGATGAAGGTGACGCTACACTTGTGTACACTACATTAGTGTAGATGGTTTGGCGTCATTAAATGAAAAGTGAACATATTATGCAAAAAAACATAACTCTTAGTGCTGAAGAATCTTTAATTAAAAAAGCTCGTCTTAAGGCCCAACAAGAACACACTACGTTAAATTCACGTTTTCGGCAGTGGCTAACATGTTATGTTGGCGCTAATAGCGCGGCTGATGATTATACTCAACTAATGAAAAAATTGGACTATGTGCAGCCTGACAAAACGTTTAGTCGAGATGAGTTGAATGAGCGATAAGTTTTTTATAGATACAAATATTTTTATTTATACATTTGATACGAAAGATCATGAGAAAAAATCTATTGCAACATTACTCATCCAGAATACATTGAATTCAGGCGATGGGGTCATTAGCTATCAAGTTGTACAAGAATTTTTGAATGTGGCGACTCGCAAATTTAAACATCCTTTAACAGCTCTAGATGCAAAAAAATATCTAGAGACCGTTTTGACGCCGCTCTGTCAAGTATACGCCTCACTTGAGATGTTTGCGCAAGCTATTGAAATTTCCGAACGTTGGCAATACGGGTATTACGACTCACTTATCGTCGCAGCAGCGATTTCGTCCGGCTGCTCAGTATTGTATACAGAAGATCTCCATGATGGACAAAAAATCCAATCTATAGAAATAGTGAATCCTTTTAAAAAAGAAACAAGGGGATACTGAGAATCTAATATACCCATCACGGATAGGTTTTTCTAGGAAAGGGTGCGTTATATTACTCCGTGGCACCAAAAGTAAGTTCCTTAAGAAAAAACCTACTTTTGGTAAGAAAGGCGCGATGTTCAGTAATCGTCGACCTATTGCGACAAAATTGTGTTGTATGTTTATCCAGTCTTTGTTCCAATTAATTCTATTGCATAGCCATCTGGATCTTCTACGAACGCAATAATAGTGTTACCGGCATTCATCGGGCCGGCGTCGCGAATTATTTTGCCGCCATGTTTTTTTATGTCGGCTGTGGCTTGGTAAACATCATCGACCTCGATCGCGAGGTGACCAAAACCATCACCGATATCATATTGTGTCGAGTCCCAGTTGTGGGTGAGTTCGATCACAGTAGTGTCTTTCTCTTCGCCATAACCTAAAAAGGCCAAGGTAAACTCGCCCTCGGGGTAGTCTTTTTGGCGTAGCAATCTCATCTGCAAAATTTCGGTATAGAAAGTGATCGAGGCCTGCAGGTTGCCGACGCGTAACATGGTATGTAGTAGTCTCATGGTTGTTGTTATCTTTGCTAAGCTAATGGTTTATGGGTGGGAGCTGTACATTTAAGCCCAGATTATAGCTCATTGTAGCGCTGTTTTGTTGAGTGTTTTGGCTACGTGTTGCATCAATGAGGCGCCGCTTTCGAGTAACTCTGTAGCTTGTATTTTATTGCATCCTAAATGGCCATCGCGTAGTTTTGCAATTAGCGTTATTGTATGTTGCGGTGCCATGCTGCGTCTCAATAAATGCAAGACTCAATGGTGTGGCTTCGTGTCCTTCTATTTGAGCCAGAGATTCCAGGCCACCTTCGAGGGCTTAGGCCAGCGCGGGTAACGCTCCTACGGCAAACCCACCCCCGGCTAGGTGTTGCGCCATGTTGTGTTTATACTCTGCTTTTTTTGTCTCGTTCCCACGCTCCTGCGTGGTAATGCATATGTACATATGCGCAAAAACAGCTGTATGGATTCCCACGGAGGACCGTGGGAACCAGAAAAAGTAAAAATATACAATGACCTTTAACCTTTAACCTTTAACCTTTAACCTTTAACCTTTAACCCATATCACACCAACCCCCGTAACTGCCGCACATAGGCCTCCATGTCTGGCGTTTGTTGTTTCGATTGTGCTTGCCAAATCATTTCCGCGATGCAATCCATCATTTGGTGTTCGACCTGGTGGGCATCTGTGTGTTTGAGTAGCAATTTTTGATAAATATCGCGAATACCGGTGGGTTGGTTGATGGAAAGTTGTTCCTTGATGGCCATGTGCATGCCCATGTGTAGAAACGGGTTGGTCTGGCCTTGCTCGGGGTTGAAATCCTTATCAAGATTATCCGACCGGCTCAGAAAGGGCTGATACTCCGGGTGAAACTGTATGACCTCGACGATTTGCTGTTGCAAGGCATCTAGTGGCTGTTTGTTATTGGCCGCTTGCCAGGCGTCAAAATAGACTTGACGGATATCGTTGCGATTATCTCCATAAAACATACTTTAGCTTTCCTGTTGGCAAATGGTGGATGAGGTACAGCCGCTATTCTACCTTGTGTTTGAACTCACATAAATCCTCAATAATACAGGAACCACAGCGGGGTTTGCGCGCCACACAGGTATAGCGCCCGAGCAGGATCAGCCAGTGGTGGGCGTCTAGCTTGTATTCATTCGCAACAAACTTGATTAATTTTTTTTCGACCTCGACGACATTTTTGCCCGGTGCCAAGCCGGTGCGATTGGCGACCCGAAAAATGTGGGTATCGACGGCGATGGTTGGCTGCCCAAAGGCAGTATTTAAGACGACGTTGGCCGTTTTTCTGCCAACGCCGGGTAGTGCTTCTAGTGCTACACGATCTTGCGGCACAAGGCCCGTGTGTTTGTCTAGCAATATCCTGCAGGTTTGAATCACATGTTTGGCCTTGGTATTGTATAGGCCGATGGTCTTGATATATTTTTTTAGGCCGGTTTCTTTCAGAGCCAGGATCGCCGCGGCAGTATTGGCCTGTTTAAATAACGGCCCCGTCGCCTTATTGACGCTCACATCCGTCGCCTGCGCAGACAGCATGACGGCAATTAGCAGTTCAAACGAAGAATTAAAATGTAATTCGGTCGTGGGTGCAGGGTTATCGACCTTAAGTCGTTGAAAAATCAGTTTACGTTTTTGCGGGTTCATATTGTCCTGGGTTGCGTAAAATTTCGTAAGCTACCGACCACGACCGGATTAGTCAAATTAGTCTCCGTGCAGATTAAAAAAAATTATAATATTTGATGAATTTTACTTGACATGCGCCCAACGATTCGAGTGAAAAGCTAAAATTATTCTGATTTATGCACATGCCGGTGCGACTGCTATTATAAATTCATGTCGGCGCCTAATATTCAATCTGTAATACAAATGAATATTATAAGCTATTGAAAAATAATGGTAAAAATCTATTGCCTGTTATTTGATCATTCTAATAGGCCGATAAGCCGGATGCGGTATATATCTTGTTTCCCCCACTTTTTCCACCAACTTATCCACAGAATTTGTGGATAAAAGCGTTGTTAGTTACTCGCGCATGAGCAAGTTGATATGTGCGATATAACTATCAGCACTAAATCAAGTAAATGTTGGCAATTTTCGGTTTTCAGTTTCTTTTTCGCGCACGAAAGGAAGTTTTAAAAAATAAGTTAACTTATTGGATAGCAGATAAAATTCACGATTTGGCAGCCGATGGTAGCGTAATCCTTATCATAAAAACTGTGCATAGAAACTAATTACCATTGCCTATTCGAGCGATTTAATTGCGTATTAACCCGCAAATTGCTATTGCGGAAATATCAATTACCAACTATTTGTATCTATGTACTTATGATTGTTGAACTTTAGACGCTATTTAGTAAAAGAGTGCATGGTTATATGATTATTAATCAAATTAACTTGCTGTATCTTATGGATAAAGTATACTTTTATGTGAAATAGCGATGGCAGAGTATTTATTTGCGATCAAAATCTGGGATAATATCGATCAATCTAAGTAAGTAATATCATTTCATTACCCGCTAACGACCGTTTTCAGTATGGATTGTTGGTATGAAAATCGCAGATACGATGTGCGACTACCAGTAAATATTTGAAACAGCGCAAGTTAGCACAGAATATGTCGTATTTTCTCAGCTTCATAACATAATAGAAATCGCCTAGTCACAATTAGTAAACAGGAAACCAGTAATGAAAATGTTGATTAAGTTAGCAGTCCTAGCGATATTTAGCTCAATATTGGTCGCCTGTGACGAACCTGCATTTACTACGAGTTCAGTAAACGGTTTAGGTGCCGTGGTCTCGCAGACCGAAGAGGGAGTGAAAATTGGTTTTGGCGTAGGCTCAGCCTTTTCTGAAGGTGTATTAAGTATCGGTGATCCTAGTTTACCTGCGGGTGGTAGCACTAGCGTTATTGCTAACTTGGTAGATACCCTAAATACGCCTTACACCAAATCGGTTACCGTAAATTTTTCGTCTGCATGCTCTGGAACGGGTGCGGCTACATTAGATACCGATATAGAAACGACGAGTGGCACGGCGACCAGTACTTACGTTGCTTCGGGATGTTCTGGACCAGATATAATCACCGCATCTGCCACCATTACCAGTTTGGTTGATGATGGTAATGGCGGTACCACTGTATCTACACAAACAATTTCGGCGCAAGCTAGTTTGACCGTCTCGCCGGCCGCTATTGGGGCGATTAATTTTGTGTCTGCGACTCCTACAACGATAGGAATTAAGGGCACTGGAGGAGCAACTTTGCAAGAGACCTCGACGGTCATTTTTAAGGTCGTCGACGAGTCGGGTGGTGCTGTAGCCAATCAAACCGTCTCCTTTGCCTTAGATACAACAGTTGGCGGAATCTCGATAACACCGGTATCTGCGTTGACATCTGCCGTCGGAACCGTTCAAACGGTGGTAAGTTCCGGGACAATCCACACCTCAGTTAAAATTACCGCTACAACGCTTGATGCTGCAACTGCAACAACGCTAACGACTCAATCAGATGCATTGGTTATATCCACTGGTGTGCCTGATCAAAATAGTTTTTCGATCTCAACATCAGATTTTAATCCACGCGGTGGAGATTTCGATGGTACCGTTGTTTCTATCAATATTTACGCTGCGGATCATTTTAATAATCCGGTACCCGACGGCACTACGATAGCGTTTACCACTGAGGGGGGACACATCAAAGATAATTGTTCCACCGTTAAAGGGGCGTGCAAGGTTGATTGGGTAAGTCAAGTCCCTAGGCCACCCTATGGCCGTGTTACTATACTTGCCACCGCAATCGGTAACGAATCCTATTTAGACCTAAACGGTAACGGCCAACTCGACGATGTCGATACCACAAATGGGCCAACAACAGCTTTTGACATCACCAACGATTTAGTAGACCTTCCTGAAGCATTTCGAGACGATAATGAGAATGGGATACAGGATATTGCTACTGAGGAGATACTGGATTTTAATAATGACGGCGTTTATTCTGCAGACGATAATTTGTTTAATGGCATATCGTGCATACACACAACATTATGTAGCCCTACGACTTCTATTCATGTTAGAGCGTCGATTGTGTTGAATATGGCGACAGCCTCAAATTTTGTTGCGTTATATAAACAAACTGACGTGGATGCGGATATAACCAACAATCTAATTACACCTTTCCCGATCGGTGCCTTGCCCCCCACCGCAATCGCTGTCAGTAGCCTCGATGTAACTGTGGATACAAGATACGTGTTGTATGTTTTCGGCGGAATTTATTCAGGGCAACCCCAGTATCCAGTGACTGGCACGAGTATATCTATTGCGGTGACAAATGGAGAATTAGTCTCAAAAGGTTCGCACACGGTTCAGAATGTGAACGGCGGTTTACAGCACGATCGAGTGACTTTCGCAGACATATTTGATGTCAATGGTCAGCCACCACCAGCGTTGTGGAGTGTAGGAGTCACTATAATACCTGAAGGACTCTCGAGTAGTGATGGCATATTGACGATCACAGCGACCTCGGGTGCCTTTGAGTCCTCGGTGGCTTATGATATCACCGATTAGTATCAGGTAATTCCGCTAATCTAATCAGCTTAGGGCGTCTGATAGAGTTAACGTGTTTGGGAATTAGAGTGCGTCACATTATATATTTCTGTCAATTTCTAGAAAATTAAACAAAGCTTTGCCAAGTCGCACGCGAATCGCGATAATTGCGATTCATGGCAGACAAAATTCCAAGCCAGCAAACCCTACTGGTCGCGACCCCTTTACCTTTGCGTTTTCCGCTAAGCTATCGCGAACCAATACGCTCCGACAACTCTTTTTTCGAACTCACTATTATGCCGGGTACCCGGGTCAGGGTTTCATTAGGTTCTCGTAAGGTGGTTGGAGTCGTCATTGCTACAAATCTAAATTGCGTAACCGCAATAGGTAAATTAAAACCCATCATAGAAGTCCTAGACACGACCCCGTTACTAGACCCTGCACTGCTCAAACTACTAGATTGGGCAGTCGCCTATTACCAACACCCCATAGGCCAAGTCTATCAATATATTCTACCAACCCTACTAAGACAGGGAAAATCCGCGCAGCAGACCCAGGTCGAGGCTTGGCAACTCACCCCATTCGGTATTGAAACCGATATAACCCAACTATCCCGCTCCCCCAAACAGAGCCAGCTCGTACAGGCATTGCGCGATGCGGCGGCGCAGACACTGAGTGCAGATTTCCTCACCGCAAACCTGCCATCCTGGCGCAGTGCAATGAAACAACTATTGGCCAAGGGCTGGGTATTAAAAAAGCAGCTAAAACCGGTCTATGAAGCCATCGAGATTCAAGCTGCCGAGTTTGACATCACAGCCGAACAAAGTCAGGTTATCGACGACATTAGTGACAGCCTCGGTAGTTTCAAAGTACATCTATTGCAAGGTGTAACGGGCAGTGGCAAGACCGAGGTCTACCTGCGTTTGGCGATGCAGGCCATCGCAGCAGGCCGACAAGTGCTGGTATTGATCCCGGAGATCGGTCTGAGTCCGCAAATGTTACAACGCTTCCAGCAACGCTTGTCGAGTTTGGTGGTTATGCTGCATTCAGGGCTGGGCAGCAAGGCCCGACTGAATAACTGGCTGAGTGCCCAACAAGGCGATGCGGGCGTCGTCATCGGTACCCGCTCGGCAGTATTCGCGCCGATGCCGCGGCTAGGGCTAATCATCGTCGATGAGGAACACGATATCTCTTTTAAACAGCAGGACGGCTTTCGTTATTTCGCCCGTGATGTGGCGATCAAGCGTGCTCAATTATTGTCGATACCGGTGGTATTGGGTACGGCGACACCCTCGTTCGAGAGCCTGCAAAATGCCTCGAGTGGCAAGTATCAATATCACCACTTGACCGAACGGGTGGGTGCTGCGGCACAACCGCCGGTGCCCAGGATTATCGATATTCGCTCCCAGACCCTACGTGATGGCCTCTCGAATCGTCTCATTGCCAGTATGCGTGAGCACCTCGAACGCGGTGATCAGGTCTTGCTGTTCCTCAATCGACGGGGTTTTGCACCGGTCTTGATGTGCCATGATTGTAGCTGGATAGCGAAGTGCGCCCGTTGCGACAGCCCCATGTCTCTCTATCGTGGCGTGACTCGACAACGTTGCAGCCATTGTGGCAGTGAACGCAAGGCGACGACGATCTGTCCTGAGTGTCAGGGCACGAATCTATTTGCCTTGGGTGAAGGTACAGAACGCGTAGAGCAAGTCCTTGGCGAGATTTTTAAAGGTGTTGAAATATTACGTATCGATCGAGACAGTATGCGTAACAAAGATGCGCTGACACAAGTCTTACAAAAGGTACACGCCGGTGGGGCAAAGATTATGGTGGGTACCCAGATGCTCGCCAAGGGTCACCATTTTCCCGATGTCACCCTGGTCGGAATCTTAAATATCGATCAGGGGCTGTTTAGTATCGATTTTCGGGCCTTGGAGCGTCTGGCGCAACTGATCGTACAAGTTGCGGGTAGGGCAGGGAGGGCTGCCAAACCCGGCCAAGTGGTTTTGCAGACGCACTATCCCGAGCATCCGTTGTTGCAGGTATTGCTGTCTCAGGGATATGAGGCCTTTGCCCGTAGCAGTCTCGGTGAGCGCCAACAGTCTGCGATGCCACCGTATTGTTATTTGTGTCTGTTGCGGGCGGAGTCGCCGTTGGAAAAAAAGGCCTTGGCTTTTTTACAAGAGGCACGCGCACTTGGGGAAAAAATCGATCGACAACAAATTAACCTACTAGGGCCCATGCCGGCCCCGATGTTAAAGAAGGCAGGTCGCTATCGCGCCCAACTATTGTTACATGCGAACGATAGAGGTTCACGACAACAATTTCTCGAATTATGGATACCGTTGCTCAGCCAGAGCAAGCTCAGTCATACCGTGCGCTGGTCGTTGGATGTTGATCCTATGGAGATGTATTGAAATGATAGGATAAAGGTTAAAGGTTAAAGGCTAAAAATAAAAGATAAAAGATTTAGAACTAATGGGATTTTGACGCATTTATTTTTAGATTTTTTCTGGTGCTGGCCTTCGATTTCCAGAGCGGCTATAATACCGTGCAATGTCAACATTACCTCTGCATCGTACAATACGCGGGTCGCTGTATCGAAAAATGCGCGGCTCGGCACCGCCGCTATGGTTGTGGATATTGGCGCTCATTGCCGTGGGTTCATTTGTGACGCTAGTGGGATATATGGAGCGTTATCAAGCGAATAACCCGCCTGATGCGCCGAAGTCTGACTCGGGTCCAAAAAAATCATCACAGCCATCTTCTGAGCCGACGGGTGCAGATAGCGATAAATCTACCCGTTTCGATTTTTATAACTTACTACCGGAATTAGAGAGCCTTATTCCAGAGCGCAATGTTCCAGTGCCCGCTAGTAAAGAGCCGCCTGTCGCTTCTACTCTGCTAGAACCCCCCGTAGTAATTCCAACACCTGAGCCACTTACGCCCACCACCGGACGATATTATTTACAGGCAGGTTCGTTCAAAGATTTTCAAGCCGCCGATAGCCGCCGTGCGTCTTTGGCGCTTATGGGAGTAGAATCGAGCATCCAAAAGGCCAACATACCCAATCGGGGATTATGGTATCGAGTCCGTATAGGCCCATTTAAGGCCGTGACGGACATGCGTGAAACCCGTAAGCAATTGAATAGCCAAAATATTCAATCTATTATGTTAACGGTCAAAGAATAATATCCGCTACAAACTCCACTCTTGCCGCGATTAACACCACCAACCTCATTCCGTAAATTTTCGCTCCTATCTGTGAACCGTGTCGCATTCCAGCAAAGTTTTTGATGAATTGCTAAGATTTATTCACTGTAGTACTTCAGAAAATATTCAAGATTGCCGTTATTTCACATGTGATTCTAAAATCATTAAATGCAGGAGCATACCCAGCAGGTACAGAGGGTAATGCTTCAACCTAAATTAATCAGTTGAATCGTAGCGAGAGCGACTATAGCGCTGAAGGTAAAAGGCTTTTCGGAATATTTTTCGCGAAATCGTATCACCCATACGGTGAGTTAAAAATATTTCGAAAAGCCTTTTAGATTCGGTGCTAGAGGCGCTCGCAGTAGGTTCAACTGATTAATTTAGGTTTATTGTAGCCACTTTTGCGAGCGGTAGAATTATGGATGATCAGTCACTGAGTAAATGGAATTGAGTGTTCCAGCGGATGTCGCTAGGGCGGGTACAGAGGTGTGAAATGACTGCAGCAAAAAAATTGGTCGATATGAGGTTTTTACGAACCTTGGTTCCATTAGGGGAACTCAGTGATGTACAGCTACGGCAGTTAATGGGTAGTTATAGTGTCGAGCTTCTAGCCTCGGGTACTACGCTATTTAGTCAAGGGGACAACGATCCCTATACCTATTATCTACTATCGGGACAACTTCATCTGTCATTTTTAAGTGGAGCGGAAAAGAGCGTACGCTCTCAAACTTCCCAATCTAGATATATGTTGGCACCCGAACGACCACGTTGTGCAACCGCTACAACGACCTCTACCGCAACCGTATTAAAGGTCGATAAGGACGTCTTAGATCGCATCGTCGGTTTCCGCGAACAACCTGGCCTGGAAGTCAATGAATTGGCTACCGGAAATCAAAATGATTGGATGACGCTCTATCTACAGTCCAAAGTCTTCTTAAAGCTTCGTGCACAGAATATCCAGGCATTAATGATGCGCCTGGAAGAAATTCCTGTAAAGGCAGGCCAAATAATCATTCGCCAAAACGATGATGATGGTTATTACTATATTATCAAACAGGGACATTGCAAGGTAACGCGCCGAAACTCTCCTTATGAGGATGAAGTCGAACAGGCCCAGTTAACGATAGGTACAGGTTTTGGTGAGGAAGCCATTATTTCACAAAATCGTCGTGGTGCCACCGTGACCATGCTCGATGATGGCTGTCTAATGCGTCTTTCGAGGAGCGACTTTAATCGAATCTTGGTAGAACCGTTGATAAAGGATGCCCTCTATGAGGACGCCTTGAAAATGGAAAATTTTGTATTTCTAGATGTTAGGCATTACGACGACTATATCAAAGACGGATTGAAGGGGGGTATTAATATTACCCTGTTTGAACTACGCGTTCACATCGATTCCTTGGATAAGGACAAAACATATATCCTCTATAGCAACCACGGCCACCGCGCATCAGCGGCCGCTTATTTACTGTGTCAGCAAGGCTTGGAGGGCATCATTTTGCGAGGGGGGCTCGATGGGGTACCCGTGGACGCAGCTCGTGGTAATCATCCAGAAGTCGATGAAAATAATATTCCCGTGGTCGATAACGTCATTCGATTCGATAGTGCGAAACAAGTCGTGTCCACACCACGTGGCCTAGCACAACAAAAAATAACTATTGCCCCGGCCAAAAAAACAAATCCCGAGACAGCCCCCAGTCGCCAGGAGGCGATGCAAGATCCGCGTGTACTCGCCTTATTGCAACAGGCTTCTAGCAATGTACAGCATGGGCAAGAGCAGGAATTGCTCGCAGATGTGGCGCGTCAGAAGGCAGAGCATGAAGTCATTCGCTTGAAAATGGAGGCAAAACTAGCGGCGCGAAGTGCGGAGCAAGCGCGGCGCAAGGCAGAACAGTATGCACAAGCTTCTGCCGAGAAGGCCAGCCAATCCGCACGCGATGAAGCGGCTCGTCTACGCGAATTGGAATTGGGTGCTAAACAGGCCGAAATGGAAGAGGCGGTACGGCAAGCGGCAGAAGAAGCCAAACGTGCGCAAGACGCAGAGATTGCGCGGGTTAAGGCGGAGCAAGAAAATATCGCATTGAAGGAAAAATTAGAATCGGCAATCTCTCAAGTGCGAGATGAAGCAAACCGATCAACTGAGTCGATACGGCAATTTGCCGAACAAGAAGAAGAAAAACAACGCGAATCGGATCGTAAACAGCAGCAACATATTTTCGCCCGGGAGAAGGCCGCTGAAGAAGCGCGCATTACTGCACAATTGGAAATTTGCGCGTTAAGAAATCAAGTTGAATCCACACGACTTAAGATGCAGCAAGAGGCCGATGATGAGGCAGAAAAGGTTCGGCAAGAGGCTAAGTCGCACGCCGAGCAGTTAGCGGAACAAGAACTCGAAAAAATGCGTACCGAGTTAGAAGAAGTTAAACAGCAGGGTAAACGCAAGATATCTGAAATACTACTCATGGAGGAAGAAAAGCGACAGTTTGTCGAGCAACAAGTCTATTTAGCTGCGCAGGAAGAAATGCAGGGATTTGCGACAAAAGCGCAGGAGCAAGCAAAACGTGCGGCCTTAGCTGAGCAAGCCAATGAACGTGCAGCTGCCGAGATTTTACAGATTAAAAAAGATATGGAGCTTGTCCGTCGCGAACAAAATGAAGCTGCCATCGTTGCCGCGGAGCAGGCGCGATCGCAAGCGATACAAGAAGCTAATGCGCAATCTGAAAAGGCGTTATTAGAGAAGGAGCAGGAAATTGCCGAGGCGATCGAATATGCGGACCAATGCTCGTTACGTGCTAAGGCTGCAGAAGCGACACGAGATCAGGCCGTGGTGCTGACGCAAGGTCTACAAACTGAAGTGGCTGTTACGCAACAAGAAATACAGGTCGAGTTGTCACAGGATATTGCACGTTCGGAGATAGAGCATGAGGTCGCTCGAGCACGTGCGGTGGAATTGGCAAATAAACAGGCCGAGATCGAGGAAATTCGTCTACATGCAGAAGAGGTCGCCAGTCGTGCAAAGGAGGCAGAAGATGCCAAACATACCGCTGAGCAAGAAGTCGAAAATCTGAAAGCGGAAGTGGATCGTTTTCGCAACGAGCATCAACCGAAGACCAACGAATCTAGTCACTCTGATTCAGCGCAACAGATCCAACATCAAAAAGAAATAGAACAAAAACAAGTCGAAATTGAGTTGGCGACCCACAATGCCTCAGAAGAAGGTGAACGGGCCAAAATGGCAGAGGTGGCCCATCAACATGCACAACAAGAAATAGAACGTCTAAAGACTGAAGTAGAGATCGCAACCTTGCAGGCAAAGGCGCAACTAGCATCAGATAAAGAACGCTCTGAGGTACAGCAGTTAGAGGTTAACGCGAAAACAGTCGCACTGGCCGAGAAACAGAATCAGGTTATTGCCGCCATCGATCGTGCAAAAGTCGAAAAAGGACGTGCGAAGGAGGCGGATGTCGCCAGGATAGAGGCGGAACAAACTTTGGAACGCTATCGTGAAGACGCGGAACATCATGAAAAAATAAAAATTGAAATATCCAATGTGCGTGCCGATGCGATCAGCAAGCAACTCGCGATGGAGGCCGCGGCGAAACGTGCACGTAAAGAGGCCGCACGAGCTGAAAGTGCCGAAAAGGCACGCGGTGCAGCAGAACAAGAGATAGTCCGTTTAAAGAAAATAGCGTTAAGACAGCAACAGAAGGCGGAGCAGGCAATTAGGAAATCATTGGAAGTTGTAAATAAAACGGCGAAGGAAACCATGAAATCATCTCAAAATAAAGGCGCCAAGGACAAACAAACCCCGGAAACACCGGAGTCTGCTTGGGTATCAGATCACGTACTGTGGGAAACAACACTTGGGCTTCGTAACGACAAGGCCGTGGAAGATCTTGTCAACCCTGAGTCGGTTTCGGTACCGGATCAGGAGCCATGGGCTGAGACCCTACTCACTAAAATTGCTATACCAGAGTCATACGGTCCTGATTCGGAATTTGCCTCAATCGAGTATGAAGACGAGCGGGCTGATAGGCCTAGATTTAAGACAAGCGAGATTAATCATGGTGTTACGGCTCAAATAGACGCTAGGAATTTTATTAAAAAAAATCATGCGGTAAAAAAACCGGTGGTGTTAATCGTCAGTGTTCTGGTTGCTTTCATGGTGGGCGGAATTTATTATTCATTGGACGGAACCCAGCGTGCACAAGTTACAGGTCCGATACAAAATTTGATTGAAGGTAAACAAAATATACTAGCGCCAACAAAACAGCCCACCATAAAAAAGAAACAAGCGAAAGAAGTTCAAAAAAAAATAGAACCACCAGTTGAAGCGGAAACGATGGAGCAAAGAGTTGAACGCAACCAAATAAAGGCTCGCTTAGCGCAAGATCGCCGTAGGGCACGTGAAGACAGAAAAGCACGTCAAATGGAGCAGCGTAGAACTCAGCCGAAACCCATACGTCAACCCTTACCCCCGTTAGAAGATACACAGCTTCAAGATTCCTTCGGCACGCAGTCGGACTCAGAGTTTCAGTCCCCAGGTAGCCAAAACGGAGTCCGCACGGTAGATGAGGGGAAACAGCTCGACCAAATTCTAGGCGTACCAGAAACTGAGGTGCTTGAGTTAGTCATACCGAACAATGGACAACAACCGACATCAAGCGATGATATGATTGAGCAGGTACCTGATAGATTCGATGGCAGTGATTTGTTACTCGATGGGCCAGTTGAAAACAAAACTGACACGGGCATCAAAGGGGCGCGCGCAGGAGAGGGACAAGTCTCGCCACCGGCAAAACAACGGGTCGTTATGGTTCTTCGGCCCGGTAGTTCCCGTACTGTCGCCAAAAATAATAGTGCAAGCCTCATAAAAACGAGCAAGGCCACAGGTAATTCAGAGGCGATAAAGCCCGTGTCTACCACTGGCGAAAATATTCAACAAGATCTCGACGACGTTTTTTAACCTTAATCGTAAATACTTACCCTACTGAGCGCTTTCTCGATCCCATGCACTCCTGCGTGGACCTTCGTGAGTCAATTGATGATTTTAGGTTCAATTGTCAGAAGGATTGTGGTCTTAATTTACAACCATGATCGAATTTGAGAAAAGTTCCTCTCCATTCGCATCGAGTACAATTACATTCCAACGACCCAAACCCGCAGTAGATATATTTTTGCTTGAATACACTCGCCAATTCGGTGATCCGACTTCGAACTCGACTTCCGCTACTATTTTTCCAGCGTGTTCCCAGCGGTGTTTCACCATTTCACCTTTGAAATTTGAGAACTCTGTAAAAAAATACATTTTTCCATAGGTTTGGCTTATCGATACGATGGTATCAATCGGTTCTAGTTGTTTCACGCCGTGGGTAAAAAGGGCTCGTGTTATCTGCGGTTTATATTGATTTAATAATACTATTTCGGTTTCCGCAACCGCAATGGCCTCACCTAAGCCTTCCGCGATAAATCCTATGGGTGGTGTGGCGTAGGCCGTAGTGTGCTGATTTTCGGTGGGCGCAGTGATGGCATTAGTATCATTTTGTGGAGTCTGAGTGACTTGTGAAATATCAGCCGCCGGGGTTGTTGGGTTCCCCTGGGCCGCTTTTACTGTAATGGTATAGTGTATACTCGAAAGAGTAACGACTGATCCTAACAACGCATGAAATAATTTATTAGACATGCCTCAAGGTCTCCAGGTTCTTAGTGTCTACAATCCAGCTTCTCGGTACCTACTAATAGGTAACTGCAAAAAGGTCCCTAAAAATAGCTAACTTCAATACGTAAAAGTGATAAACGATCTTATATTTACCCATCTTAGTAATCAATTTTTCGTATTAATTACTATTTTTAGAATTTATGGGTTTAAGATAACTGTAGCCCAGTAGCGCAGATTTTATTTCGGCAAAATATTCTTCTGCATGCTTAGAGTTTAGCATAGCGGATTGTATCTTACCTTCAATGTTTTTTAAAATAATACCCGTATCGAAATGAACGTTGTTCAATATGTATTCCGCGGTGTCTCCGGATTGGATGTGTTCAACAACGTAACCCTCGTCGACAAATGATATATTGACTGAGTGGGTATCGCCGAATAAGTTATGCATATCGCCAAGAATTTCCTGATATGCCCCCACCAAAAAAAAACCTAGTAAGTAGGTTTCGTGTTCATGGGTGGTGTGCAAGCTTATCGTCTGCTGTATTTGTCCGTGGGCGATATAGTGGTCTATGCGACCATCCGAGTCACAGGTGATATCTCTCACAACGGCATTTTGCAGTGGCCTCTCGTGTAGGCGTTGCAATGGCATGATCGGAAAAATCTGCCGTAGCGCCCAAATGTCAGGAAGTGACTGAAATAACGAGAAATTACAAAAATATTTTGCTGCGAGCTTTTGATTAATTTCGTCTGCTAGAAGGTGGTTTTTGCTATCAGAATTATCCATTTTCTGTTGTATGTTGGCGAGTATCGCGCGATACATTTTTTCACTATAGGCTCGTTGTTCAATGTTGCGATCCCCTTTTCTGAATAATGCTTGTGCTTGCATAAGTAGGTAGTTTGCTTGCTTGTAAGTATCGTTTAGTCGAGACCTCAGCCCATTGTTAACATCACGGCAAAGTTGGTCTAATTGCTCGAGTTCAGGGCAGTTTAACGGCGTGGGGTCGCTGCTATTATCATCGTCACTGGATTCAGCTTCAATCACATTGCTGATCAATACCGTGTGGTGCGCAGTCATTGCTCGACCGGATTCTGTGAAAATATCGGGGTGAGGAATATTATATTGATTGCACACGGAAGCGAGTGTCGTGACGATACGTTCAGCGTAGTGTTTGAACCCATAATTGATAGAAAAATCGTTACTGCTTTGCGAGCCTTCGTAATCTATACCTAGACCGCCACCGACGTCTATCACACTGATTCGACAACCTATTTGATGTAACTGATTGAGATATTGCGCACTTTCGAGGGTCGCTTGCTCGATGTAATCAATATTGGGTATTTGTGAACCCAAGTGAAAATGCAGCAATTGCAATTGCTCGATGTGATTCTGCGCCTTTAAGGTATTGACTACCGATAAAACCTCGCTTGCGGACAGGCCGAATTTAGATTTATCACCCCCGGTATTTTGCCAAGCGCCGTGGCCACTGGCGTTTAGTTTAATACGTATACCGAGTCGTGGCCTGACCGCTAATTCCTCGGCTTGGCTTAAGACCAAAGCCAACTCAGACAATTTTTCTAATACGATAAAGGTGCGATATCCCAGACGCTCGCATATTAACGCCAAGCGCACATATTCTCTATCTTTGTAACCATTGCAAACTATGCTAGCGTTATTGTTGAGATTGTTATTCGGATTGTTGTTTTCTGGGGTAGGGGGATCATTTTCGGATTCACGGTTATTGGGTATTATAGATAATATAGCCAATAGTTCAGTTTTGCTACCGGCTTCTAGGCCCACCGAATAAGTGGGATGGTTGACTATAGACTTGACAACACTGAATTCCTGGTTGACCTTAATCGGATAGACCGGATAAAAACGGCCTTGATAGGCGCACTCCGCGATACTGTGACTGAAACTAGCGCAGAGTTGCTCGACGCGCACATGCAGTATATCCATGAAACGCAGCAATACAGGAAAATTTACGCCCTGTGATTGTAGCGAGCGAACCACTTCCGATAATACGATTCCAGGGTGATCACGGTATCGCGGGTCAAGCGCGATAACGTCGCCGCTATTATTGATATCAAAAAAACCTTGACCCCATGCTCGAATATTGTAAAGTTCTCGAGCGGAATTGATATTCCAATCTGTTTTTTGTTTCATAGACTCTTGTTTATAATTATGGGTTTACATTATAGATCTTGAATATTAGAATTTCACGAATCACGAATCACGAATCACGAATCACGAATCACGAATCACGAATCAC
>JBGMRO010000011.1:0-7320 GCA_048061555.1 Thiohalomonadales bacterium
AAAATACCCAGGCATTAAATGGACTCATACATGCGCCACCAGAACGAACCACCGCGAATATATCAGCGCCAACTAGATCTTGAGTCCCGACGATCGCTCCGCCCATACAACGACCCTGACCATCGATATACTTCGTCGCAGAATGGATTACAATATCGGCGCCCAATTCTAAGGGTCGCTGTAGTACGGGTGTACAAAGGCAATTGTCCACCGCCAATAAGGCGTTATTCTCATGTGCAATAGCAGCGATGGCGGCAATATCAACCACCTCCAATAACGGATTCGAGGGTGTTTCCGTAAACAATAAGCGAGTTTCAGGTTTTACTGCAGCGCGCCATGCCTCGATATCCGTAGAATCACAATAGCTAATTTCTATCCCAAACTTTGCGATAATATTGTTAAATAAAATGGTAGTGGAACCGAATATCGCC
The DNA here is from genome assembly GCA_048061555.1 of Thiohalomonadales bacterium. Taxonomy (GTDB): domain Bacteria; phylum Pseudomonadota; class Gammaproteobacteria; order SZUA-152; family SZUA-152; genus JBGMRO01. The sequence continues at coordinate 432 of JBGMRO010000011.1, forward strand.
CACGAAGATACTATATGGTCTCCAGACTTTAACACGCCCAAACAGGTGCTCAGAATAGCGGCCATACCGGACGCGGTTGCAACGCAGCGTTCTCCATGTTCCATTGCGGCTAGGCGTTCCTCAAACGTGCGTACCGTTGGATTGGTAAAACGAGAATAAATGTTTCCTGGTTCGTCCCCAGCAAAGCGCGCCGCAGCATGAGCCGCAGAATTAAAGACATAGCTTGAGGTCGCAAAAATAGGTTCACTATGTTCACCCTCGTTGCTACGATGTAGACCGGTACGTATCGCGATTGTGTCCGCGGAAAAATGAGTCGGATCAAATTCAGACATACGTTTAACTCCACTAGTTGACTATTAATCTTGAGCAATCAGTCAGCCACAAAAAAACCCGCTCAAGCAACAAGCTAAAGCAGGCTATTTTAATTCCCTCTTTAGCCGAATTTATATAGCGCCCGCAAGCTGATCTCAAATCGGCGCTTTATTAAGATTAGAATTTTACTGTGACGTTGTCAAGCCTTGAGCACCGACAACTTGAAATGGCCTAATAACTCAAGTTTCGGAGTTCAGTGGCTCGTTAATACCGCACTACTCTGCAATAGGGTGGATAAGCGCAGCACTTCCACCCATGGTCAGCATTGTTAAACTCTTGAACTCCGAAACTTGAGCTATAGCCTCTAATTGCTATTGTGAATTTCTATACCACTCTCATCTGATTCTAATTGTTCTAGATAGGGTCCATTGTTACGTCTTTTGGCAATGCTGGCCAAATATTCCTCTGACACATCACCCGTTATATATTCGCCGCTAAAAACAGACGTATCAAAACGCTTGATGCTGGGGTTTCCTTTCTGAGCGGCACGCACTAAATCGTCAAGATCTTGAAAAATTAAACTATCTGCACCAATTTCTTCGGCAATCTGTTGTTCGCTCTTATTGTGTCCTAGCAGCTCATCCGTCGTCGGCATATCGATACCATACACGTTTGGAAACCGGACTGGAGGAGCCGCTGAGGCGAAATAAACTTTGCTGGCACCGGCTTCCCTAGCCATTTGAATTATTTGCATTGATGTAGTACCTCGTACTATCGAGTCATCCACGAGCAATACTTTTTTCCCCTTGAATTCTAAATCAATCGCATTCAGTTTTTGCCTAACAGATTTCTTGCGTTGTTTTTGGCCTGGCATGATAAACGTTCGACCTATATATCGATTTTTAACAAATCCCTCTCTATAGGGTACACCCAGCTTGTTGGCTAATGGTAACGCCGAGGTACGACTAGTATCCGGGATAGGTATAACGACATCAATATCATGATTCGGCATTTCTCGTAATATCTTATCAGCGAGACTCTCCCCCATACGCAAACGTGCCTTGTAAACCGAAATATTATCGATAATCGAATCAGGTCGAGCAAAATAGACATGTTCAAATATACACGGTGACAATTCCGTTTTTTCCGCACACTGTTGCGTGCTAAGGTCACCGGCCTCATTGATAAATACCGCCTCTCCCGGTGCGATATCTCGAATAAGCTCGAAACCCAAAGATTGTATAGCAACACTTTCTGAGGCAATCACAAATTCTGTGCCTTGTGTAGATTCTCGTCGGCCAAATACAATCGGTCGTAGTCCATTCGGATCACGAAACCCGACTATGCCTACGCCCGTGATCATGGCAATTACGGCATAACCGCCTTTGCAACGCCGGTGTAATTCACTGATTGTACTGAATATCTCCTTTGCCGAGATATCAAAACTATTCTGTTTTTGTAGCTCGTGGGCAAAGACATTGAGTAACACTTCAGAATCGGAATTTGTATTGATATGCCGCCGATCTGTATTGAATAAATCTTGTTTTAGTTGGGCAACATTAGTCAAATTACCATTATGTGCCAAACATATTCCAAAGGGAGAATTAACATAAAAGGGCTGCGCCTCCGCAGATGAAGAGCTTCCCGCGGTAGGATAACGTACATGCGCGATACCCATATTGCCCTGCATACGTGTCATATGTCGAGTATGAAAAACATCACGAACTAAGCCATTGCTTTTGCGCATATACAACCGACTACCATCGCTAGTAACAATACCTGCAGCATCTTGTCCACGATGTTGCAATACGGTTAAACCATCATAAAGCGCTTGGTTTACCCTATTTTTCCCTACAATTCCGACTATGCCACACATTTTGAATGCCCTAGTTAGTTAAATGCCCATCCACAAACGGTCTATTTCTCCAATTTCTGCGTTGCTTCGAATTTTTAAATGCTCACATATTAGTATATGCTGCGCTTTAAAAATTCAAAGCGCCTTGAACTTGAAGAAATATCCTCGTTTGTGGAAGGGCATTAGTTAATGCCCATCTATTAGTAATCGCCTGTTCTGAGTATATTGCAGAATTAGAAGTACTTATCTTAAGATCTCAAGTTTTGGAGTTCAGTGGCTCGTTAAAACTGTACTACTTTGCAATATGGTGGATGCGCTTCGCTTATCCACCAATGGTTAGTTAGTGCCCATCTATTAGTAATCGCTTGTTCTGCGTGCTTAGTAGCTCTTACGCTATGTATTTAGTTGCGTTAGAGATACTTATCTTAAGATTTGCAGAATGTAGCGTTACTTATCATGGTTTATCGACAAACGGTCTATTTCCCCAATATCTGCGTTGCGCCGTTCATTAGAATATCGCCACCACCTCGGCCGCAACATTATCTTGCAGCCATAAAGCAAAATTTTGAAAATGTTCGATAAGAATAGATTTTTGCCACCAAGGATCCTGAGGGATTTCTGTCATACCGGCCAATACCACCAAAATCGAAACAATAATGCCCCCGCGGATAACGCCAAAAATGATACCAATGGCTCGATCGGTGCCTGTCAAGCCGGTCTGTTGTACGAGGTAACTCGCCAAATGGTTAATTAAAGCAGACAACATTAAGGTAAAAATAAATAAAATGGCAAAGGCAATTATAATCCGTAAAGAAGGTGTGGTAACCCCACTAAGAAATAGGTCCGCTAATGTATGAGAGTATCGCAACGATACCCAGAATGAGGCGAGCCAACCCAATAACGAAATTGCCTCGCGAACGAATCCACGCATTAAACTAAACAATGCAGACAATCCTATTATCGCGGGTATCAGGTAATCAACCCACACCATTTTGCATGACCACCTTACCGATAACGCTATAATTATTGATATGCTTCATTCGCGATAAATTAAAATAAGCTGTTGATAAGGCGATATTTTATATTAATTAAGTCTAAGACCAAGCAAGCTTAATGCATGCTGATGAGCTATGCCGACGACCTATGCGCAAACGGACGATCATTAGGATCTGAATTGAGCCAATTATAGCAAATAAAACCAATGCTCTATAGTGAATACCGCCATGAGTGCATACAATCATACGCAAAAATAGTCATGTGATTGCTGGAATTTTGCACGATAGATGTGATATTTCTTGGATTATTGGCTATACCGCGCGTTTACATTCATTAATGATTACTTTGGGTATCTCATTACGATAGCATCCAATTTTTCTTGTAATCGGATCTTTTTTTGCAGCTTTTTGGCGTTAGTCTGATTTTTTTGCGGTCCGATCCGCACTCGAAAAATTGTCGCATTGTTTTGTTTGACTAACTCAATATAGGATCTGTAACCTTGTTTAGATAATTTCGCATGCAGTTTATTGGCATTAGATTCTTTGGCAAAACTGCCCACTTGTACAACCCAAAGTGCGACGTTCGCAATTTGTAATTCTTTATGTTGTGTTTTTCTTGAGCTGCCTACCTTATCCATTTGGGTTGTGGTTAATGTAGGCATGGCAAGCTTTCCTTTAGGGGCACTTACCAATACTGCAGGTTGCCGTGTGCCGGGGGAAGACGTCAGTTTCTCTTTATGCGTGACGTTCTTTTTTAAGTGAGCATCCTTAGTGACCTTTTCGCTGTCGCCTAGAGGTATGTGTATAGTGATATTCGGTTTTTTTTGGACACCTATGGCGGTAATTGTCACTTTATCTGTCGTGGACTTCTCAGGTCGCCCTTGCGAAGTTGTTTGGGTTTGCTTTAGTGTATTTTTGTTCGGCACGGCTTTAGTGGGCGACTTCGATGTGGGTATTTCTCTTTTAGAGTCATTACTTGCAACAGCAGTATCAGCCTTGGTCAGATGAATTTTCGGTGATAAATCGGCCTGAGATTCATTCTCGTCAGGCAGGTCAATCTTAAATATAGGTTTGGGGGGAATATTTGATATCAGTTTTGTTGCAAAAGCTTTATCTTTACTAATGACGATGGCGGGTAAAACAATGCTCAATACTGCAATTATCACAATAGAACCAACAACGCGTTGTTTAAGAATCATATCCATCCTATCTCTCGTGCCCCTGTAAAACCTCAATTCACCTAACTATAGACGTAGTCGAAAAGAAAGTACTCACTCCACTAATGGGTGACTATGCGATCGCTCTAAATAATTAAAATACACATTATTTTCAGCACCTTAGGTATCCTCGTTATGGCATGCCCTCTTAAATGGGTACGATCCAACTGATGTGTTAGGTTAAAGAATTATACGCATTTTTTGCTCGAAAAGCAGTATTTCAGAAACAGTGTAAAAGGACCCGAAACCGAGCAGTACATCATCAGCGCTATTCAATAATTGGTCCGCCGCACACCACGCATCCGTGATACTCGAGTAAACCTTGATACGACTAACATGATTATACAAGCTATCGTATTTATTAATTAGTGTTTCGATTTCAGACACCGGGACCGAGGCTACTTCGAGCAGTGGCGCAAGATGCCAAACAGTGATATGTGTCACGGTGGCGGCAATAATAGCATCTACATCTTTGTGTGTTTGCAGCGCAAATACCGCATGCCGAACGCCGCTGTTAGGCCGATGTGACGTCAATTCTTTCACTAGCGTTTCTGCGGCACCGACATTATGCGCGACATCTACGATTCGATCAGGCTTATGCGATAACATTTGAAATCGACCCGCGAGTCTGACCGTATTCAGTGCGGTTTCTATATGATGTGAACAGATTTGAACTTTATCCGGTATCTGCGCAAGTGCGGTGATTGCTGTCGCCGCATTAAGAATTTGAAAATCACCGATTAAATTTGGCAGTGGCAGTGTCGGAAAGTCCAAAGAACCGATCTGTAAACACCAACTCTCTCCATGCGGACGATAATGAAAGGCATCATTAATAAAATAGGCATTTACATTGAGTTCGCGCACCCTCCGCAATAAAGTCTGTGGTGGTAATTTTTCGCCACAGACCAATATGCCTTTTTCCCGTAATATGCCCGACTTTTCCAAGGCAATATCTTCCCTGCTGTCTCCTAACCAGTCGGTATGATCGAGCGAAATATTGGTAATAATAGCAACGTCTGGATCCACAATATTGACCGCATCCAAGCGCCCACCTAAGCCAACTTCCAGTACCAGCACATCACATTTCTGCGTATTAAAATAGTCTAATGCCGCTAGTGTAGCGAATTCAAAATACGTGATTGTCGTTTGCTTACGCGCCTCGTCGACTGCAGCAAAAGATTGACATAAGTCCGCATCAGGTATACAAACATTATCGATTCGAATGCGTTCAGAATAGGAAAATAGATGGGGTGAAGTATAACTACCAACACGATAACCCGCTTGTTGAAGAATTGCACTTAAAAAAGCAACACACGAACCCTTGCCATTAGTACCCGCAACCGTAAAAACCACGGTCTTTGAAAAATCTATCGCTAGCCTACGAAAAGGCTCAACTAGACGTTGTAATCCTAGGTCAATCTGTGCAGTATGCAGCCCCTGCTGCCACCGCAACCACTCATCTACCGTATCAAAACGCATCACACTAAATTTATTGATCTTGTTTTAACCTTTAACCTTTAACCTTTTACCTATTTGTTAACCTTTAACCTATGTTTTAACCTTTAACCTTTAACCTATTTGTTAACCTTTTACCTATTTTTTAGACTCCGTTATCGGTTTGGTGTTCTAGTAATGGATTTTCGCCTGACATCGGCGAAGGTAGATGCAATAGTATCGCCAATAACATAGAAATTTCTTCTCGCATATCGCGTCGGTCTATAATGAAGTCTACAACCCCGTGCTCTTGCAGAAATTCACTACGTTGAAATCCTTCAGGCAGGGTCTGCCGCACAGTTTGTTCGATCACCCTTGGACCTGCGAAACCGATTAGCGCTTTTGGCTCTGCGATCTGTATATCCCCTAACATCGCGAGACTCGCGGATACCCCGCCCATAGTAGGATCGGTGAGGATCGAGATGAAAGGCAAGCTTTGTTGCGACAATTTGCTTAGTGCAGCGCTGGTTTTTGCCATTTGCATCAGTGAAAACAGCGCCTCCTGCATACGTGCCCCGCCACTAGCGCTAAAACAAATTAACGGTACATGGAGTTCAATGGCTTTATCGACTGATCGCACGAATTTTTCACCGACTACGGCACCCATCGAGCCACCCATGAAGGAAAAATCAAAGGCTATACAGACTATCGGAATACCATTGACTTTGCCTATCATTGCCACCACCGCGTCTTTTTCCCCAGTCGTCTTTTGCGCAGCAGTAATACGCTCTTTATAACGCTTTAGGTCCTTAAACTTTAGTTCGTCGACGGGTGCCAGATTTTCTGCCACTTCGATGCGATTTTCTTCGTCTAAGAAAAAATCTAATCTTTTGCGGGCCCCAATACGCATGTGATGCTCACATTTTGGACAGACGTCAAAATTTCGCTCGAGCTCTGCACGATACAAGACAGCGGAACACTTTGCACACTTGCTCCACAAGCCTTCAGGCACTCCTTTCTTTTGTGTACCTTCTGTGCGAATACGCGACGGTAATAAATTTTTTAACCAGCTCATA
>JBGMRO010000011.1:7420-17599 GCA_048061555.1 Thiohalomonadales bacterium
TTGTGTACCTTCTGTGCGAATACGCGACGGTAATAAATTTTTTAACCAGCTCATAAATAATTATTCGGCTCTGTTTAAGTTTACGTTATCCATCGCTGTGCGCAATGATTGTATAAACGATTTTACTTCAGCGACAATTTTGCTCGAATCAGAAAGATTCTGCTCTACTCGCTGTATAACCGCACTTCCCACAACGACCGCATCTGCGATTGCCGCAATCGCATTCGCTGAGACAGCATCCTTAATACCAAAACCCACAGCCACGGGCAACTTGCTCAATTTACGTATCTGCGCGAGCTTATCTGTGACTTGTGTTACATCTAAGTTTCCAGCCCCGGTAGTCCCCTTGACAGCAACATAGTATAAATAACCCCGACAAGAATCGCTAATGAGTGTTATTCGGGCCGCATCGGTAGTGGGTGCAATTAAAAAAATGGGATCGATATCCTTTCGAATAAGTGCACTTATCCATTCTTGTGCTTCTTCTGGCGGCATATCGACCGTCAACACGCCGTCGACTCCAACATCCTGCGCAGACTCACAAAAACTCTCTATACCCATGATTTCTAAAGGATTTAAATACCCCATGAGTACCACGGGTGTCTCTAAGTCCGTGGCTCTAAACTGTTTCACCAACTGTAGTACTTGTCGCAAACTAAAATGATGCTGTAAAGCTCTTTCAGCTGCACGTTGTATAATAGGTCCATCCGCCATTGGATCCGAAAAAGGGACACCGAGTTCTATAATATCCGCGCCAGCACAGACTAAGGCATGCATCAATGCTAAGCTAATATCAGCGGATGGATCACCGGCCGTGATGTAAGGGATTAATGCCTTTTTATGGTTTTTTTTCACCGCCGCTAGGCAGTTGCTGATTCGACTCATATTTTAATAATACTCTACATTTATCGACACATTATTTCCGTAACGATCTGAACCTATGCGTCGTGATTTGCAGGTCGCACAGGACTATACGACGATGCCATCTAAGGCGGCGACCGTATGGATATCTTTATCCCCACGGCCACTTAGATTGACTACGATGACTTTCTCCGGCGCCAACTTCGGTGCAAGTTTTGTGATATAAGCAAGGGCATGACTCGATTCTAGTGCCGGTATAATCCCTTCAATGCGAGTGAGGTCGTGAAATGCCTGCAACGCTTCGCTATCCGTTATCGCCTCGTAATTCACACGGCCAATGTCTTTTAACCATGCGTGTTCAGGGCCTACGCCGGGATAATCTAAACCCGCTGAGATCGAATGCGTTTCAATAATTTGCCCGTCTTGATCTTCGATTAAATAGGTACGATTTCCATGTAATACACCCGGACTACCCAACGTCAATGTTGCCGAATGACGCCCGCTCAAGAGTCCTTCCCCTGCCGCCTCTACCCCAGTAATGGCAACTTGGTTATCATTGAGAAAAGGATAAAATAGACCGATTGCGTTTGAGCCACCGCCCACACAAGCAACAATATGGTCCGGTAGGCCACCCGTCGCCTGTAAACATTGTTGACGTGCCTCGCGTCCGATAACCGCCTGTAAATCTCGCACCATCGCCGGATACGGATGCGGCCCTGCCACCGTGCCAATAATATAGAACGTATTATCGATGTTAGTGACCCAATCTCGCATTGCCTCATTAAGTGCATCCTTCAGGGTCTTAGAACCCGAATCAACAGACACCACGTTTGCACCGAGTAATTTCATACGGTAAACATTTAAAGCCTGACGTTTGATATCCTCCGAGCCCATATAGACTACGCACTCCAGACCTAATCGCGCCGCCACCGTAGCCGTCGCGACGCCATGCTGTCCGGCGCCAGTCTCAGCGATTATGCGAGTCTTTCCCATGTGGGTTGCGAGCAAGGCTTGGCCGACCGCGTTGTTTATTTTATGAGCGCCGGTGTGATTCAGGTCTTCCCGTTTAAGGTAAATGCGGGCACCCCCTAATTTACGTGTCCAATGTTCGGCAAAATACAAGGGCGAAGGACGACCCACATAGTTCGCCAAATCCTGATCCAGTGCTTTTAAGAATGCCGGATCGGAAAAACATGCATGGTAGGTTTTTTCCAGATCTTGCAGCGGACCCATCAAGGTCTCAGCGACAAATTTTCCGCCATATTTTCCGAAATGACCTCGGCTATCAGGGCTATTCTCAGTATATGATGATTTAGAAAATTTATTATCAGCCACAGCCTTATGGCTATTGCCGCTAAGCTCTCTCTCAGACACTGTTAACACTCCGCATAAAGGCGACCATTTTCTGGTAATCTTTTACCCCCTTCTCGATCTCTACACCGCTACTGACATCTATCGCATAAGGAGACACCGTGGTAATCACCTTCCATACGTTCTTTTCGGTTAAACCCCCTGCCAATATTATTTTATGACGCATTTCGTCAGGAATTAATGTCCAATCGAATTTCTCCCCAGTACCACCGGGTATATCTGGACTAAAGGTATCTAACAACAAACCTCGCGCGGATACAAAACGAGAAGCTTCGAGCTTGACATCAATACCGGGTTTCATCGAAATTGCCTTAATATAGGGTTTACCGTAACAGGAACACTCTTCAGGTAATTCATTGCCGTGGAACTGCAATAGATCTAAAGGAACACGATGTAATACCGAGGCGACGAATTTTGGCGAGGGATCCACGAATAAGCCAACAATGCTAACAAAAGGCGGCATATCGGCGACAATATCCTGAGCCGCCTCAATTGAAACCCTGCGTGGGCTTTTTTCATAAAAAACCATTCCTATGGCATCGGCGCCCACTTTCGTCGCCGCTATACCATCTTGAGAGCGTGTAATACCGCAAATTTTAACTCGTGTACGCATATTCAGTAATCTGTTTATTCTGTTATTTTTTTACTTAAAATAAAAAGCCGTTGATGGCTAACGCCACCTATACTCAACTTGGTCGCTCACCAAAGCATCAGAGAATCCTCTAGCTGGGGTAGCATAAATTCCGGTGGGTATCGGATATCCATTAAATATAGCCCGAAGGGCTTCGCTGTCATTGCAGCGAGCGTCCTGTCCTTGGAAAATAATATTTCCTGACTCCATCGAGGAGGATGCTCGCCTGCACCGATGGAGATCAAAACACCGGCAATATTTCGTACCATGTGATGCAAAAAAGCATTCGCCACGACATCAATTATGACAAACTCTTTTTGACGATGAACATCCAAATGTAAAATTTCCCGCTCAGAACTCTTGGCTTGACACGCGGCAGAACGATAGGCATTAAAGTCATGATTGCCAATCAGGTGACTAGCCGCTAATTGCATTTGATCCGAATCCAACTCTCGATATTCCCAAGTCACTCGCTTGGCTAAAAACGTAGGCCGAATACGTCGATTAAAAATGATGTAGCGATAACTGCGTCGAATGGCCGAAAATCTGGCATGAAAAGTATCATCTATCGAACATGCCCATAATACCGCGATACCATCCTTGAGATGTGTATTAGCACCAAATACCCAAGCCCGATCAGATCGACTTGCAGTCGTATCAAAATGAACCACTTGATTCCTAGCGTGCACCCCGGTATCGGTCCGTCCCGCACAAATCACACGAATCTTTTCGTCTGCCACTCGACTTAATGCTTGCTCTACATCAGACTGCACCGAAGGCGAGTGATCTTGATACTGCCAACCACAATAATCACTACCGTCGTACTCTACACCTAGCGCAATACGCATATCGATTCTAAGGAGACTTCGTCATAATGAATAGACCCGCCATAACAGTGACGTTGGCACAAGATACCATTTAATTTTTACTAGCATTATCAATAATTTACATTATCAGTTTGCATAAACAGTTGCGCCACGGCCTGCAAAAGCAACCCTGCGGCATTTTAGCGCAAATAAGGGTCAAATAGGAATAGCTAACTGTGCCTTGGTATTACAATACGGTGGGCTTAAAACAAGCCCTAGAAATGACCAAACTACCTTATGATTCGGTAAACTGCAGATAGGCTAGATATCTATCATGAACTTCTCGTACATACTTCACCGGCTCAGATCCGCGCACGTATCCAAAGCGTGCCAATTTTGAAAATTTAGGCTTGGACAATAACAACATCGCCTTTTCAACATTCTGAAACCAAATGTTTGGATTTAATCCGCGCTGTTTAGCCAATCTTCTGGCATCGCGAACGTGGCCCAGGCCGGCATTATACGATGCCAATACGAACCACATTCGATCTTTTACTGACAATTCAGGCTCAAAACGATGCCTTAACCACGCTAGGTATCGCACCCCCGCCAATATTCCTTGCTCTGGATCTGCCAAATTAGTGACACCGAATTCAGCCGCGGTGCGTGGCATAACCTGCAGGAGTCCCTGTGCCCCAACCCAAGATCTCGCTTTTGGGTTAAAACGACTTTCGTGAAACATCTGCGATACAACCAAGCGCCAATCTAACGCTTTTTTTTCCGATAATCGCTTTACGATTTCATCATAAGGAGATAATTGATCGCGGAGCTCCTTATTGTTGCGCATTTTAACATATTTTGAGATTCGTCGTTTTTTCTTAAAATATTTTGTTTTTGTGATATTGTAGAAAGCCCCTCGATAGGTTGATTTGATAAAGTCTGCAACCGCCGCCTGTAATTGAGGGTTATTTTTCCGCATCAGCCAACCGTGCTGTATACCTTGCCGAATGATGAGGCTAGCTTTAATATCGGTTCGCCAGGCAAGCTCGATTTCGACTAGATTACTATCCGACACCGTTAAATCATAACTTCCATCGGCCACCTTGGCGATAATTTCTTCTGTCTCCATAATTTCGGGCACTGCCATTAAATCAAAGGCTAAGCCAGTTTGCTTTAATTTAGACAAACTATTCCAATATGAACTACTTTGTCGTACATAGATTTTCCTACCCTGTAGATCCTCGAGTGTCTCGATTGATTTATCATCGCTACGCATCACAATGACTTCATTGACGCTATTATAGCGATCGGAAAAAATCAGTGACGATTGTACTATATTTAGCGGTCTAATCGACATGGAAGCCGCTATCAAGTCTCCCCTTCCCTCTAACAACCAATCTTTAAGTTGATCTCGGGCCGGCACCACGATCATTTCTAGGCGCAACCCCTGTTTTTTAGAAAATTCTTTGACTAATTCATACTCAAAGCCCATTAACCGACCACGCCAAAGATAATAGTTGGCGGTATTGTTACGAGTTAGCACCCGTAAGGTTTTTCTTTGTTTAATGACGGGTAAATCATCGGTGTAGCGTGTAGGTCTTGACTCGGCCAACTTTTGTTGTTGCACAAAGGTATCTAACGACGCCTTAAGCATCAAGGAATCCTTCCTAACTGCCCAAGCAATAACCCGATGATCGGCGACGTCTAATACCGGCTTAACTTCGTCAGAATAAGCGAGAATCGCACTCATTAAATTACTATCAACTATCGTGGCGTCATATTCACCGTCCGCGACTTCATCAACGATAGTTTGTATCGAGACACCTTCTATGACAGTCTCGATATGGATATCTGGCATTGTTTTTAGTAAACCTTGCGCAGTATCCCAAAATGAGGAAGATGATTGCACTGCTAAACTTTTACCCGACATATCTGTAAGTGACTTTATTTCCGCGTCAGCGGCTACCACCAACTGCTCTTTGACAATATCGATGGGTAGGGAAAACGCGACAACTTGCTTGCGCGATTCGGTTGCGGTCATATTTCCGCTAATCATATCGCCCTCACCCGCGTTGAGTCGGGTTATTAAGTCACCATATTCTTTGACATATACCCAAATCGGAACCAGGTCCATCGTCGCGGCATAAGATAGTATGAGTTCTTGTTCGTAGGCTAAGGGTAGACCCGCACGCGGTAGATATCTGGCTTGATCGGCAAACATCGGCACCAAGACTCGCAACTGTTTTCTTTTGCGTATCGCATCCAGATCGCCGGATTCTGTGTACACGGGGATATTCAATTCACCGCTGAGGGCATTTTTAGAGTCTGGAAGTTTTTTGTCTCCACAAGAAGGCAAGACGGAAATTAAAATGAGCAAACATAGATTGCGCAATGTACTTGAGATAACTACGTTCATGCTTTATTATCCTGGATTGATAATAAACTGGCATTTCCGCCAATTGCCGTGGTATTTGTCGTCAACATACGCTCCACCCCATAGGCATATAAATAATTAGGACCACCGGCTTTTGGCCCGGTACCTGACAGACCCTCACCACCAAAGGCCTGAACCCCAACGACCGCCCCGATCATATCGCGATTAACATATATATTACCCACTCTAACATTTGCAACGATATAATCCACACTTGATTCTATACGGCTATGTATACCTAAGGTCAATCCATAATAAGAATCGTTGATTTGTTGTAAAACATCATCTATTTTCTCCGCATCATATCGAATGATATGTAGCACCGGGCCAAAAACTTCTTTTTGTAGCTGCTGTAGATGTTCTATTTCTATCACTGCTGGTCCCACATAACTTCCGCCTTGAAACGTTTGCGCCAAGCCTAGTTGATAGATTAATTTATTCGACATAGCCATCGCTGCGATATGCTGAGTGACCGAAGCGGCAGCGGCCACGCTTATCAACGGTCCTATATCCGTATCTAACTCGGTTGTGCTACCCAGCCGTAGAACCTTTATCGCCCCCACTATAAGTTCTATCAAACGGGGAGCAATGTCTTGCTGAATGAATAGTACACGCAAGGCGGAACAACGCTGCCCAGCACTATTAAAGGCCGACTTCACTACGTCTACCGCGACTTGTTCGACCAGCGCCGAGCTGTCCACTATCATTGCATTAATGCCACCCGTTTCGGCAATGAGATGTACGATAGCGGCCTGTCGAGATGCAAGACCTTGGTTGATTAACGTCGCACTATGACTTGAACCCGTAAATGCAACACCTGCGATATCATGATCCAATAATAATTGCGCAGCGACGATCTTAGCGCTTACCGGCAAAAATGATACTACCTTTTGTGGGAAACCTGCCTCATAACATAGACGTACTAGACGGTGGGCAATCAACACCGTCGTACTTGCGGGTTTGGCAATGACGGTATTGCCCATCACAAGCGCGGCCGCGATTTGCCCGGTAAATATCGCTACAGGAAAATTCCACGGACTAATACATACAAATACACCACGGGCGTGCCAACTTAATAAATTGGTCTCGCCCGTTGGGCCGACTAAATGCTTGGGCTTAGCTTGAATTTGCACCGCCTGTTGAGCGTAATAACGACAAAAATCGACGGCTTCTCGAATCTCCGCGACGGCATCCTGTAGACATTTCCCGGCCTCGTGACAGAGTAGATAAACGAGTTCGATACGATTGTCTTCTATTAATTCTGCCCAACGTAGGAGTTTGTCCGCCCGCCGTGAAACAATACGACTAGACCATTCTCGCCGACCATCGATTGCATTCGATAGGGCAGTAGAGACAGTATTTTTGTCGGCCCAAATCACTTCACCCAAAACACGTCTATCTGCATTAATACTATGCACCGCCGTGGTAAGACCTTCCTCATGGCGGGAACCTTCGACCAAGGGTCGGGCATGCCAATAACTAGATTCATAGGCTACGACCTCGCCCTGAAAATCTGCGGCGTCAAGCGTACTGTTAAAGTTTAGGCCACTAGAGTTTTTCCTCGAGGGTAGAAATAATTGCCGCGATAATAGTATTTTTGGATGGGGTTCGCCGTGAGTTTGCTGGGTTTCGATAATAGGATCGCTTAACAACTCACTTGTGGATACCTTCGGATCTGCTATCCGATTGACAAATGAAGTATTTGCACCATTTTCTAACAAGCGTCTCACTAAATAGGGTAACAACTCTTTGTGCCCACCCACGGGCGCATAGACTCGACAACGTAACGTAGGATTATGTTTACGCGCGGCTTGGGCCAACGATTTCCCCATTCCATGTAGACGTTGCCATTCGAAATCCTCACATTGATAGTGTTCCGCGAGCAAGCAAACGGCAGACAAGGTCAGTGGATTGTGAGTGGCGAATTGCGGATAAAAATTCTCATGAAACTGTAATAAACGTTTCGCACAAACTAAAAAAGAAAGATCGCTATGACATTTCCGTGTATAGACCGGAAATCCATCCAAACCCATTTCTTGAGCTAGCTTAATCTCTGCGTCCCAATAGGCGCCCTTTACTAATCGCACGGGAATTTTTTTTCCACTCGCCATAGCGAGACGTTGCAGACTATCGATTAACGGCAAAGCACGTTTTTGGTATGCCTGCACCACAATACCAAAACCGTCCCACTCATCATCTTGCATCGAAATCCATATACGCCGATAAATATCAAAGTGAAAGCTCAGCCGACTCGCTTCCTCAGCATCGATGGTAATACCGATACCCGCCCGCTTAGCAAGGAGAATCAATTGCTTAAGCTTATCAACTAAATCTTCGGTTACCCATGAACGTTGCAATAATTCAAATCGAGGATGTAATGCAGATAACTTGACAGAAATCGAATCCGATTGTTTCCACGATAGTTTTGGTTCATCGGTTGCAAGAAAATTTATTGCACTTTTATAAAGAGAAAAATAGCGCTCTGCGTCTTGAAGGGTAACCGCCGCCTCGCCCAACATATCATAAGAATACAAATAGGCAGACAACTCACCATGATTGCTACGCAGCACCGCTTTTTTAATATTTTCCCCTAAAATAAATTGTTGCCCCAACAAACGCATAGCTTCACGTATTGTCGCTCTAAACAAGGGCGTTGCCGCTCGTTGTAGGAGCTTTTGGCTAATTTTAAGCCATTCCGCCTCCTTGGTATCCTCTAACAATAGCCCTGTCAACATCAAACCCCAGGTACCCGTATTCACAAATAAGGACTTACTCTGATGCAGATGTGCGCGCCAATCTGCCTTCGCAAGTTTATCTTGTATAAAGCTATTTGCTGTCCCAGTATCTGGAATTCGCAATAACGCCTCGGCGAGGCATAACAATACGACCCCCTCCTTTGAGGATAAATCATATTCTAGTAAAAAAGCCTGTAAACCAGAACTCGAATGGGGATCTTCTCTTACCCGCTGAATATAATATTCGGCTAGTTGCTGAATATTATTTCGAATGGTATTAGGAAAGGCATTAGGTAAAGACCATTCAGCCAATAGCTGTGAAATAGCCAGCCGTTCATGCAAAAGATAATCCGTATCGATATTCAACCCATCTTCACTATTGATAGTTTTCACCGCCATTTCGATTCATTGCTGGTTACGAATAGTTAGACTTATCAAATTACTCCATGTTAACTATAGCTTCAATCAACCTTTGTAAAAGAAGTGTGCCTCCTGCCAAGCCGGGCCTTTAGAGTCAGCTCTAAGTTTTGAGCGCCCCCCTGCCGACCTCTAATATTTTTTTACTCCTGCACCGCAACCATTACCGGCTGCGCCGCAATTTAACCCTTGCTACATGGATAGAATTTATTTTCTCAAGGTTCTCTATTACATAAGACTTGCTTTAAACTTGCCCAAAGGATATGCTAATTCAAGATCTTTATTAAGTTCGGAATTAGTTAAAATTGGTTATCGTGAGTGCCTTAGATTTAAATTTTGGCATGAAATCAAGCGAAGTAAATTAAGTGGTGAGAAATGACTATCGAAAGGGCAAGAGAGCTTATTTCGGTACAAGTTGGTTTCAAAGGCGGCTACAACCGTAACGCCTCCAAATTGATTTTAGCCGAAGTCGCGAAACTTCATGGGCAAGCAAGCGTTGACCAATTAATTAGAGAATTCCGAATGGATGAAGTCTTTGGCTTTAAACCAGGCACTTGTTTCTAGGTGATTGCTAATTTGCACAAACTTTTGCTGTAAATTATTAATACTTATAATTGTGATAATGACTTACCCTACTCCCTTTGTTATAAAAATTTGTTATAAAAACGTGTTATAAAAACTCGTTATAAAAACAACTATGACTCTTACAAACTAATCGCAAGAGAATAGTAAAATGCTAGCCATACAGTAGCGTTACTTACTCGTTTATTGTTTGTTTGTAACATTCTATTTCTATTGGCGTCGATAATAATAAATTCGAATTTTAATCTAGATAGTGCCCGCCCACAAACGAGGATATTTCTCCAAGTTCGAGGCGTACCGATTTTTTAAAGCGCAGCATATACTAATATGTGAGCATTTAAA
>JBGMRO010000012.1:0-17587 GCA_048061555.1 Thiohalomonadales bacterium
TGGTCTCGCTACCTCACAGAGGTTAGCTTTACAGATTGGTAGAACGAGTTATCTTCTTAGTATCTATTGCTTTTGAGAAGCTCAATCGATAGTCATGCTGAGATAGCTGGCCGTTATTTAATTGTGATATAAAATTCACTGAATGTTAAATTTATGCATCCACCAAAAATTGTAAATGAAGAAGCGAATGAAAGGTTTATTCAATTGGCTATGAAACTTGCGCTTGATGTTGGTAGTCAGTGGATTGGGGGGTATGTCGAGTATGAATGGAATCATGCACGTCACGTATTTGAACATCAAGAGTGCGTCATAAAAAATTCTCGTTTTCTGGAATTCGGTTGCAACGTTGGTGCTAGTTCCATTATTCTGGCTCATCTTGGAGCAACGGTAACGGCGGTTGACGTCGATGAGAGCTTTTTAGGCCTGGCAAAAATAAATGCAGAACGTTACGGTGTTGCAGATCGTATAAGGTTTGTATATGTAGCCGATACTAGCACTATGCCTTTTGAGTCAAGTACGTTCGACTATATTTCATGTAACAGTGTTTTGGAATATGTACACAGAGACCAATTACCTTTGGTATTACGAGAATTAAGTCGAGTGCTAAAGACAAAAGGTATTTTATTCATTACCGGAACTAGTAATCGACTTTGGCCAAAAGAAGTGCACTCAAATAGATGGTTCACTAATTACATACCTCATCGACTTGATTCGATAATTTTCAATGGGGAATCTCCAGAGCGCGGTATTTTACCCAACGATATTTTGACTACATTACCTAACTTTTTAAATATGGATCTTGCGGATCATAGTAAGAATTATTTACAATCGAAAAAAGATATCGGAATCTCATCACTAAAGTTGTATATACTCAGGATTGGCGGTATCAGCTTAAGGTTATTTGGTCTTTCTATCGGCAGCATTACCCCCAATATATCGCTAACATTGCAAAAGAAAGATTAAAAGCATTAGGACGTAACGTTACTATCAACAAAATATTGTAAATTTAGCGAAAATAGGTCGTACTACTCGTGAGTTATGGAACCGGGCTGTTAATGTATCAGTTGAGTCATAAAAGTCCATGCACCAAAAGTAGACGTTATTAGGCGAGCTCTTTCTTACCAAAAGTTGATCTTTAAGAAAGGAACCTACTTTTGGCAACTGATGTGTCAGGTTTTATGGTGTTGTAGCCACAATTCTAACATCATTAGAATCCAAATCATTTCTCCATAATATGAAGCATGCTGGTTTTTATGTAGATCAATTATATTGTCGATAAACTCATCCTTGAATATATTTCTTTCCTTAATATTTTGTACTGTATCATAAGCAAGCGTTTGCAATGGTTTGTGGTCATGCATCCATAGCCCAAAAGGTAAACCGAATCCGTGTTTGCGTTTTGCCAGTGTTTCTGCGGGTAAAAAATCCGCCATAGCTTTACGAAAAAAATAACGTAAGTTCTGGCCCTTAAGCTTTAAATTAGGCGGTAAGCGAGTTGAAAATTCCACTAATTCATCGTCGAGTAATGGAAAATGAACATCGACATCCGCCATTTCACACATAGCAACGACTTTTCTTAAGTCATTATCCGCGAGTGTAATTTTCCAATCGAGATACAGCATTTTGTTTAGAGATGAATCGCTATCTGTGCTCTGAAAAATTCCCCGTAACGAGTGCATGGGACTATTGACATCAATTTTTTGCAGAAACTTTTTAGAAAATACATCGTTCGGATTAAATTGGTGCAAAAAATTATAGGTTTCTAGTCTATCGGGTAATGGCACTTTTGCCTGGCGAATATAGCTGGATATTTTGCTAAATATCGGCAGCTTGGGTACTATTGTGTTTTTGAGAAATAGAGGTTCAAGTAGGAATTGACGAAGGAAATTGGGTAGTTTTGTATATAACTCAAATACAGTTTGTTTTGCATATCGCGCGTTACCTGCAAATAATTCATCTCCACCATCGCCGGCGAGTAATGTCGATATATTATTTTCTTTCGCTAATTTCGCACAAAAATAGGTTGGTAATGCCGATGAATTACCAAAAGGTTCGTCATAATAATTTGCAATAATTGGTATAGCGTTCACGACGTCGTCAGGCGAAACGTAATATTCGTGTGCATCTGTATCAAAATGCTTAGCGGCAACTCTGGCAAAAGGAACTTCATCGTATTCGTCGGCGTCGACAAAACCTATCGTAAACGTTTTTGTTTTACAGTTTGATTTCTTCTCCTTTGCGATGTTTGAAAAGACGCCAGCTACTGTGGAGCTATCCAGCCCCCCACTTAAGAAGCTTCCGATCTTACTAGGGTTAGTAAATTTACTTATTGTATTATGTAATATGGTTTTAAGTTCGTTTTTATACGTCTCGATTGAGACACCGGTATCATCTCTGAATTTCGGCGTCCAGTATCGGCTAATACTTATTTCATTTTCGCTGAAGGACAGCATGTGTCCCGGCGGTAATTTGTTCATTTCCTTGTAAATGGTACCCGGGCTAGGGATCATATGAAAGTAGATGTAGTCATATATGGCTTGATTCGAGATGGTGGTGGATATAGCGGGGTGGGCTTTTACAGAACGACAAAGGTTACTGAATACGATTGCTTTTTTTACTTTAGAGTAATATAACGAATGTATACCTAATCTATCAATCGCGAGAAAAACAGATTTTAATTTTTTATCAATTAGGACTACCGAAAAAACACCTTTTAGGTTTTCTAAGAAAGTATTTGGATCTTTACTGTATAACTCTAGCAGTAAGCTTGCAGAACCAGAACGGGATGATTTCTCAGTGAACGTATTCGATCCCCAGTAAAAATTACCCGTCAATACTATTTGATAAAATTCATCACTATACGTTTCGATGTCGGCGTTTACACTAGCTAACCCAGCGAAACTGTTGCAGGAGAGTATATCTAGCGGCATGGATGAATGACTGATAAAAGCTTTGTTCATTGCATCAGCACTTTGTTTAGGTGAGAAATCTACTTTCCCAAAGTCTCCGTACCAGCCAAAAAATTTGGTCATTAAAATATCCGAAGTGCTAGGTGATTTATTGAATTTGTTTTCGTGTTTCTGTGTTTTTCCATTTCCCCATTTTTGTTAGTTTATCTTTCAATGCGGGCAGAGGGAAATCATTATCGTATGCCTTTTGCGCGAATTCCAAGGCTTTATCATAATTTTTTAGTTCAAAATATTGTAATCCAATATTATAGAATAGTTCGGTATAATTTTGGTTGAAACTTAGCGCTTCGAGATAAGCGTCTAACGCTTCCTGAGATTTCCCAATTTTTTCTAAATAAATACCTTTGAGCATAAGTACGACACTATCGGTGGGTTTAAATCGTAATGCTAGATCAAAATAACAATCTATTGTCAAGACGTTTTTCTTATTAAAACTAATTGGGTTTTTTATTTGGTACATCATCATTGAGTATAATGCGCGGTGGTGATTCGGAAATGTCTTCAATGTATAATGTAAGTCTTCATAAATAAAGCTGCTTTCTCCGCTAATCAGGTTTGCCACATTCTTTGTGAAGTGGTATTTTTCAACAATCGGCAATTTATTTTTGACATGGACCGGGTTAGTATAGTCGAAGGGTCCGTAATGGTTTTTTATACTACCACACTCTGCTTCGTCACCAAACGCTGGATTAGTAATGAAGCCAAAAATGATCAGCAACAGTATAATTTTGTAAAAATGAATATGCCCGTACATAATAAAGTCCATACAATATAGTAAATTTTGAAATTGATAATTTTCGATATATTAGTATAACTTAGCTTGACCGAAATGTGGTTACAATGCACGTGAATAACTGTATTTCTCAAGATAAAATGTTGCACAATTTTGTTGGGCGTCAAGATGGGCGCTAAAATAGCTACTGCAATAAGAATCTAGATGTTGAGCTTGCATTAACTGCGGGTATTTGATTAAAGTTCGCCTGACAGTTACATAGTAGTGAGTCCTAGGCTATAAATTATTTAGCAACTTGGCTAGTTTATGTCAAAAAATTGGAAAGGTGATAAGCTCAATGCTACGGGTGGCACTGCCTGGTTGCTTGGTGTGGGGCGCATATAAATAAAGCTAATAAAAACATATGGATAGGTGACGTAAGCAGCATCGATTGCGAAATGAAGATTTGGAAAATGATTTACTATAATCAATGGCGGCTGCTATATCTTAAATTAATTGGTTGAGCCGTACCCAAAAAGAGGGGCATGCCAGAGCGCGAGCAGCTATAGTGCTGAAGATAATAGACTTTTAGATTCGGTACTAGAAGCGTTCGCAGTAGGTACAATTGATCAATTTAGAATGATGGTTATAACGCGATCAATATTTCGCTGTCTTAAGAAGACATGCTTATTCATATTTTTATGAAATCCGGTGATGTATTTATAAAATATACGCGTGTGTTTCGACTCGAGGGTTTCAAGTGTAGCTGCCCCAAAATTGCTCTAATGTACGCATACCAGTTTTCCATAATGGTGATTTAAGTGGAGATGGTTGTTTGTCCGCCAATTTTGGTTTCAGGTCGTTAAATCCGGACACATTAAAACAATCACGATTTTTATTCAAAAAATCACACAATTTGTTAAATCGTTTCACCACTATCGGATTAGCCTGTGTTAAGGTATTGTTCATTAATTCAAAATTGTGTGACAAAATGACGAACGATTTTCGTTCCTGCTCTAGCGCCTGCCACAACAGCCCTTCAATTTCTCTAAACGAGCAAGCGGTGAGTTGAGTGTGGCGCAAGTGATTGCGACGGTCATAATAGATGGTCATGGGATATTCGTATACACCCGCGGATATAATGGGTTCAGTTAAGATCGTCCCGTTCATCAATCCACTATCTAAGCCCATGTGGGTTGCGTTGTAACTGCTGTCGAAATTAATGTTATTTTTTTTAAGCGCGATAAGTGTGTCGCTATTAAATCCGAAACCGCCAGCCCTAAATGCATTGATATTTGTTCCGCCGGCTTGTTTTAGCCATTGACTTCCTATTGCAATAATCTGTTCCTGTTGTTCTAAAGTGAAAAAACGGAGATATTGCTTTTTTCCAACCAAATCTTCGATGATAGGCTCTAGAGCTTCGTCTACCCATTCAGGATGTAAATGGAGCTGGACTTCTTGCCCCACATCTTTTATTAAGCCTACAATCTCTGCAAGCGGTTGTTGTCCAAATCGACCAGCGAATAATGGTTCTACAAAAAAAACTGCACTTATATCAAATTCTTCAAATATTTTCAATTGATAGGGAAGTCCGTAGTTTCCTTTATTGGTATGTCCATATATGTATTTTTTAAATGCGCTAGGGAATTTTTCATCGATAGAATCCCATCCATCACACCATACTTCAACATCGACTGTAAACAGTACATCTAACATTTTAACCTTACCTGGTGTCTGTGCATAAACGACCGTTATTTCAGAAATTCAACGCAGCAATGGATGGTATAGGACGCGCAATTATCCCTAAGTCCAAAGCGGTTTGTGGACGGGCACTAGTTAGTACCCATCCACAAACGGTCTATTGTTCCAATCTCATCGTTGCGCCATTTTTTTAAATGCTCACATATTGGTATATGCTGCGCTTAAAAAATCCGGTGCGCCTCGATCTTGAAATATTATCCTCGTTTGTGGACGGGCACTAGTTATACATTTTTGCACATGATCTTTTCCGGTCGTATTAACCGGAGATAGATTGTTGGAGCATGGCTACTACACTATAATTATTGTTTTAAATTCTGCCGTCTGCGCTGCCGGTTATACAACGAGAATGAAATGGCGGCAATGATTAGTAACCACCAATTAATGGCGCCAGCATTCGATTTTCCATTCTTTGGATTTGTTGCTACGGGGGTGGCCTCTATCACTGGCCCACTAGGGTCAACAATGACCCCATTGATAACACCATCCGCATCACCGTCGCCACCGTCGACCAGAGAAATGCTTACCTTGTCGTTTGTTACCACGGCGTTGCTCGAAAAATTGCTCAGGGTGTCGCTTGAGATATCATATTTATACCAAATGAGTTTCCCAGTAGCGAGTTGCGGCAAATTTACTTCAATATTTACAGTTGCAGGGTTGCTTATATCTATCGGGAGTCCGTGTATGCGAAAAGCAAACATACCCACGGGCAACACCTTATTGCCGACCGTGCTAGTCGGTAAATCGCTGGTCGCATAAGAACTTAGGCATTGTATGCGACCCTGACTGGTGGTCATGTAGATTGTCTGCCCGGTCTGTGCATCGAGTAAGTTACATAAGTTTTCTTGATCAATATCCGAAGTTCCATTGTTGTCACTATCGGTGCCAGCATTGGCTTGATAGCGGTCATCGGTGCCATTACCATCTAAATCGTTGACATCGCTTGATTGTGTACTGAAATTTATAGGGTCAGACCATGACGATTGATAGCCGTTATTGTCAACATGCAGGACGCGGGCGGTATAATTTGAATTTATGGTAAGCGTCCCCAAAGGCAGCGTAAGATTTTGTAGCTTGCTGACATTTCGTTGAAACACCATAATCGTGTTGTCGAGATCAAAAATTTCCCACTTGCTGTAAGCTAGAGTATCAGCTGGATTTGGGTCGCTAAAGGTTGAACCTAGCAGAGTGGTTGATAATGGTACCGCAGAAACGGGTGATACAATGCTAGGTTTTAGCGGATTATTATTTGTTGCTGGAATATCTGTGCCGTTGCGTGGGTCGGAGCCCAGGGTTGCTTCCTGAATATCCAGGAGTCCGTCACCGTCGAAATCAGAAGTCGCTGTAGCGGTGGTCAAATTACCAAAGTTGCTGATTTCCCAGCTATCTAATATACCATCAGCATCTGTGTCAGAGGAGGGTAGTGGGGGGGCAATTGTCGTTACGACGACAATGTACATTCCTGACCCGACGCCCCCATTGCTACCGGTAAATACCTTACTGCCCGCCAAATATGTTCGATTAAAAACGCTGTAGGTTTTAGGTTCGCTATTGCCAACATTGCTATTGGTGTCGGTCCAACTAGACAGCCAAGCGGGTTTGCTAGTGATATCGTCTCTATGTATTACAAATACATTGGCATTTTTGTTCACCGTAAAACTAAGCAGGTTATCGCCGTTGTACATTTTGGAATCATTCGCACTTGACACCCATTCCTGGCCGATGAGATTGGCTGGAATTTGTGTGAAGGTGTACGCTCTATCACCGTACACCGTATTTCCGTTTTGCAGGTTGCTTGTTATGGACCAATCGGCTGCGTTAGCGGTGTCAAAGAGCTCTGTGTCGGAAATAATAGTCCCTGACCCGATCGATATGCCGCCACTCGCGCTACCGACGCTAACTGTGACCGAGATGCTGCTAGAACCACCGGTCGTACCAGTACAGCTCAATACAAAACGCGTGGTTGTTGTTATAGGGCCACTCATTTGGCTGCCTGATGTATTCTTCGTACCACTCCAGCCGTCGCTGGCAACGCAGCTACTAGTATTACTGCTGTTCCAATCTAGGCTGACACTTTGGCCGCTCATTACTATTGAGCTACTGGCGGTGAAGGAAATAGAGAGGGTATTACCGTTGCTGCCAGTAGGGGGTTTTTGCTGTATGGCCAGTGCCCATCCCGGATTTGCGCCAGCTGCATTGTAGGCACCTCTATATGATCCATCGTGGCTATTTCCGTTGAAATCTTTGTTCCAGTCGGTGTATTTGTTAAGGCCAGTAGTATCGATATTTGCGCCATTCAATTTATTCAACAACGGAAACATGTTCAGTACTAAGCCGCCAGGATTTGTTACGGTACCATCGGCATTGGTCACGTAATTTCCTGCTAGTGAGAAACTATCAACTATGTTGTCTATTTGGCTTGCCGCAGATATTGGCATACCTGCAAACACGGCGTTACCAATGGCTCGCTGAGAAAAATTGGTGGACCCCCCCGTAATATTTATACCGGTAGCAGAGGCAATGATCGAATTATTAAAAACTCGTATGTCTCTTGGAACGTCGTTGTGTGGGCGAATATTTACCGCAGTGCCAAGGCTGTTGAACATTACATTGTTGTAGAAACCAAAATTGCCTTCTCCTTGAAATAAGGCATCAACCGGGTTTTGGTAGAAGAAGTTCCCATAAATTTCATAGACATCATTTTGTCCATCGCCACTCAGAGGAAAATGTCCGACTAACAAGTTTGGTCTAGCTAAGCTCCCAACCGCTGCATTGTTGGCCTTACTAAAGACGTTGTTCCGGATCAGGGTTTTATTGATACCCGTCGGCATACCAGGGAAGGGGAGGCCATTACCATCAGTGCGTGGATTCTGTTGTTTGATTTGTAGGTTATAGCCTAAGGTGTCATAGACTAGATTATTTTCGATTAATCCTGCTACAAATGGATAGGAGCCTGTAGAGTTTCCCAGATACATTCCTGTGCCGGCGCCGATAATGGTGTTGTTACGAATAATCCAGTTCCACGCGGGTCCTTTGGTTGAGATCGAAACCGTTAGTTGGTCGGCGCCGTCATTGATAAATAGATTATTTTCTATGGTTATATGGTGAGTAATGTTTCTGGAATTCACGCTATCGTAAAAGGGGATATTGTTGCCGTCCACGGTTAGGTTTTTGATAACGACATAACTGGCATTATCGAGTTGGATGGTATTACACTCACAACCGGGTTCCGCCAAGACGATTGCTGGTGCACCACTTTCAGGACCGGAGATGACGATGGGGAAATCGGCGGTTCCGTTGAGACCGCTAAGCAGTATATTATTGGGGTAGGTACCGGCCGCTAACTGCAAGGTATCACCGGGCCCCAAATTGCTTATTTTGGATATATAATCGGCTGGGGTGGCATTAATCGTATTGGTGGTTACGGTAACTAATGTTGATTGAGTTGCTGAAATGTTTTGCGCATCGAAACAAGTCATTTCGTATTGTTGATCTGCGGTGATATTACTAACTAGCTGGCTGCCAGCTGCCGCGGTTGATGTGGTCCAGTTGGCTTGGCAGGTGGTTGCATTAGTTGCATTCCAGTTGATTGTTACACTGCCATTATAATTGGTGGTGGCAGAGTCAGGACTAATCGATAGTGACACTCGGGGAGTGGGGGGGGTGCCACTACCGTCTGAGAGTTTGTATATAAATACGTTTTCACTGACATGGTTTACTAACACAAATACATTCTGCGCTGGAGAATATTGAAAGCGACCGCGCGTTCCGGTCGAATAAAAACTTCCACTACCCGCGTCTACCGTGCTAGAAATAGTGGGTGTGACTGTGTTCGTCGCAGCAGGGACACGTTTGGTCCAGCTACCAGTCCATTTACCGGTTGTAGGATTCTTCGACAAAGTGAGTGAATAGACATCCTGTGGCTGTACTACGCCATTCACATCTGCACCCCAAGCAATGATTTGTTTGCTTGCAGTATCATAGACTAGACCTGGTGCCTTAGATGATTCAATTTCAGTATCACCACTGGTTTGTAAGTTTTGCTGGACTAATGTGCCCGTTGTAGTGAGATCATAATAAAATGCACGTACGCCGCCATCACCGCGGCCGATTGCGACAAACAGGCGATTTTCCGGGTCTATTACTGCCGTCTGACCACCTGCAGTAAAGAGTTCTTGACCGCTGCGAGTAGTCCAGGTATCCGCGACCGGGTCGTATTCTGCCAGAGTATATGATCCGTGATGGAAAACATTACCGGAAATCGGGTCATAAGCCGTCATGACTTCGTAGTCGGATTCTATCGCAGTGGCTTTCTGCTGCCAGGTCAAATTAGTAAAATTAAACGTCCAGGTCAAATCACTGGTGAATCCGTTTTCCCACAACGATCCCCCTTGCGCAAAAAAAAGATCCTGGTTCGGTAAATATTGTAGGCCGTTGTAGGTGTGTCGAGATGTCGGGGAGCCATCTGGCATAATATGGTCGCCCGGACTGCAGGTTTCTCCGCCGCAAAACCCAACGAGTGAGCTTGGATCGTTTAGTCTTATCCACTTAAGTGTCGTCATGTCAAATACGTAGACTTCATTGCCGGCGTAGTCTCCATGCCCGCCTCCCCAGACGATTAGTCGGTCACGTTTTGTGTCAAAGGCACCGCCATTCCATGCCTCAATGATGGCATTCGATCTTCCCGGTGGTAGAGGGACTGGCTGTACCGCGCGTAAGTTACTTGCCGGTACTTCATACCATTCGCCAGGTTTGAGGTTATCAATTACCAGTGCTGCCGAGCTGATTGTCGCGGTAAATGGGCTGCTTATGAGGGCAGCAATAAGTATGTTGAATAAAAAATTGTAGCGTGTAACTGATCTAATGAATAGAAGAAAAGACATAGGAGTTTCCAGTGGATGTGATTTAGGTAAAATATGTGTGACCAAGCCAAGTCTAAAAAGATGCTTAAGGTCTTCCTGCTGCGGCTCTGACATAGACTATAGTTTTATAAAATGAGGTAGTTAGGCTTAGGCGGATCTTCAGGTCGTGAACGGAGGCGTAGCCACAACAATCCAAATAATAAAAACAAGACATCGATGGTGCTAGTCGATCCGGCATCACTAGTGTTTGCTGCTACAGGAGTAGTTGTGCCAACGCCAGTATCTGCCCCGCCTGTCTCGCCGGTAGCACCACTGCTGTTATCTCCACCGGTATTGCCGCTACCGGTGCCGGTGTTACCGTTACCTGTATTGCTAGCACCAGGCATCGTTGAACTATTGACTGCGATTACAAAATACATACCAGCGCTGGTATCGCCATTATTGGTATTGCCGCCAAGCGTGACGGTGGCGTTTCCAGAAAAAGATTGCTTGTAAAGGTTGTATATACTCGTAGGTGTCTCTGAATTTTCGACAACTAAACCGCTGTCGGTCCAGCCAGAAGTCAGCCAAGTCGGTTTTTGGCCAATATCACTACGATGAGCAACATAGACGTCTGCATCCGCAGTTAGTGAAAATATAGTTAAAGAGTTGCCAATATATGTCTTTGAATTGTTTGCCGTCCTGATCCATTCTTGCCCAAGTAAGGGAGTAGGTATCTTGGTGAACGTATAAGTCCTATCTCCATAGACGGATGATGACGGGCTTAAATTGGCCTGCACTGACCAGTTATCGACGTTGCTATTGTCATAGACGACGACCATTTTAATTAAATTACCGGAACTTATCGGTGATGGAGTGCCTGCCGAGCCACCAGTATTACCGCCGCCGCCAGTACCGCCAGTACCGCCAGTACCGCCAGTACCGCCAGTACCGCCAGTACCACCAGTACCACCAGTACCACCACCAGAATCTGCTAACACCGTAATTGTGATGGTACGTGTGTCGCTACCGGAGGCACCACTACATTGTAAAGTAAACTTACTGTCCGTGGTTAGTGTTGCCGTATTTTCAGTTCCCTGGGCCGATTTAATGCCAGACCAAGCCCCGCTCGCGGTGCAGGTGGTGGCATTACTACTGTTCCAGGTCAATGTTGTGGATTGGCCCGAGACAATGGTAGTGTTGGTGGCATTTAGATTGAGCACCGGTGCGGGAGTCTGGCCCGTGTCTAGTACACTTACTTGCGCCGTACCCTGTACCGACTGACCGCTGAAATCCGTGGCCCGGTAAGTAAAGTTCGTATTACCAGCAAAACCCGCGTTAGGTGTAAAATATAATTGGTTATCTATAATCGTGGCACTACCATTTGCGGGTTGTGTCAATATGCTTATTTTGTGGAAATCGAACGGGTCTGCGTCAACGATCACGGGGTGAACTCTTCTTCCCCCACTGTCCTTCGTAGTTTGTAAGCTCGCGGTGGTACTTGTAGGTGCCAAACTTGTGTCTATGCCCGCCATACGTAAAATGCCGATCCCCGTAAATGTACGTTTCACTCGATTGGCTGCTGGTACACCATTGCTAACATAGCTTCGACTTCTATCCGGGCTATCCCAGGCTTCGAATTGAAAGGTGCGCTTGGCGGCATTGGCTTTAGTTAACGCGGGCGTAATCGAAATAATCACTGTATCAGGTTGACCCGTCATCGTAGGGGCGATATTGACCCCATTTTCAGTGGCTACAAATTTATTGTAGTCGATCCCTGAATCGTCCCATAGCCCAATTGTGATCTGATCTACCGAGCCTTGTGTGACCCGTGGCGTATACGTCATTACCGGTCGAATCATATCGTCGTGGGTGTTACTCAATGGTGCACCAAGGTCAATCCATCGAGCGATCAGGCGTTTGTCTTTTTCTGCCATCGTAGACAGATAACCGGCGTGTGAAGCGACATTGCTCCAGGTGACACTTCTGTCATTACCTAATGAGTCTACTAGTACTTTATTATCGGGTGGTGCACCACTGGTCGCGCCAACGAAGGGTCTTCCGGTTGACGGATCGCGTCCGTCTAAGCGTTCTCCATAAAGGGCCCATACCAACATACTGGAGCGGGCACTATTTATTGACATCCAGCGTGAGCTCAAACAACAAAGATCTTCGGCCCTTGCCAAGTTTTGATAGGTCGATTGGCTGGAGTCCAGTGTAATTGAACCTGCATTCGCCTGGCCGGGGCCGTGGCACGAGGCACAATTCGTTTGAATAACTTGTGCGACATCGTTTACCCAGTCTATGCCGAAACTTTTGCGTACATCCGTGCCGTAACCGCTAGAATAAATGCTGCTGGCACTGGCAACGGTAGGAGCTCCGTTGGCATCTTGTCCAGAAAATAATGGCGCGCTGTTTACACTGAAGTCACCAAATGGTGCGGTTTCCTTCTGTACTGCCCTGGATTGTAAGGGGTCCATGCCCTCGCGCGTATGCACGTGACAACCGATACAAAATTGGCGTTCTCCACGAGAGGTGGTGCGACTGGTCGTTTCTATATCCAGTGCCATCCCGCGTTTATCAATAGTTTGAAACAAAAATGGCGTATCGGCGGGAATTCGCACTACAAAGCTAGTATCGGGGTTTCCCTGTGTGTCGGTACCCGGTTTACGCACTGGAAATTCACCTAGTATACGCAGGTGGTGGTTTTGGGCACCGGCCCATAACTCTCCATCCTGATAATAATTATTAGGTGTAGGAGGAATCGGTAACGTAACACGAATTCCGGCAATTTCACTAGAGTCGTAGATGGCGAGATCTGCACCACTTGCGGCTAGATTCATATAGGTTCGACCGGACATATAACCACCACCGTCGGTAGCGAGCCACGGTGTGCCATTGACAGATAGTGTTTCACGGTCATACATCGAGGAAGCACCGCTAAGTGCATAAGGACTGCCTGCAGGCAGTCGTGTATCGATACTGCCATCGTTTACCGTGGTTCCTAAATCCACCGGTGTGTCCAGGTTATATATGCTACGGTAAGGTACTACCGCGCGTGCCATAATTTCATGATAATTCGGGTTGTCAATCACTACCAAGCCACCATCCGCGATATGGTTGACCACGGTTTTAGCGGTATTATCCAGCGGTAGTAACCAAATGCCGGCATCCTTACCAATCACGACCATCGTCTCCGCGAGAGATCCCCTAGAGGTGTCATATGCGTCGTCTGGCTGAGTTGAAGACCCGCCAATCGTGTAAGTTACTAACAGGTCATTATTTGGTGCTGCGGCTGGGTGGGTGAATTTGCCGCGCATTACGACCTCGGGTCCGTTAGGTGCGTTAGGGTGAAGTAGATTATTGATGGGGTCGCTATATCTGCTCTGCGGTATATCACCCGCCGTACCGCCTCGGGTGAGTACATATTGACCTGGTCGCGAAAAAGGCAGAAGTTCGATGCCAGCTTTCCAACCTTGCGAACGGTCAAATGGCGTATTATCTTTAGGGCTGCCTGTACGGTGCTCAAAATCGGCACCAGGTGGATCGATAGGGAATCGTAAAAGCGTCCCCATGCCACTATTACCCTTGTTGTAATATAAGGCGACGACGATATCACCATCGGATAACTGGGTCATATAATGATAAGATAACTGCGTAGAATCGTGTTTACCCGCGAGAATAAACGGGTTTTTCCCATCCGGGTTGATGGTGAAAAGAGAAAACTGATTATAAACTTTAAGCAACATATTGTCTTTGCTGGTATAACCAATTCGGCCGTCCTTCAACACAATAGGGTGTAATTGTTGCGCCATGGTTCGATGTCCAATGAGCTCCAAATCACTGCCATCCTGAGACATGGTAAATAATTGGAAGCGAAAAAAACCGCTATCTCGGTTACTGGTAAAACCAATTTTTCCGTTGGGCAGAAAGTAGGGGCCGGTATCCATTACCGGAACATTACTGACCCACTCGGTTGATTTCCCTGGGTGGGCACGACCGGCAAATAACTTTTCATCGGGGGATATACGGGTGTTTGTTCCAGTTGCCAAGTCGTATATATAGATCAAGGCTGGTGCAGAGAAGGCGGTTAAGTCCATAAGTATCGGTGTCGCATATCGACCGCCTGCGCCACTTGCATCGAGTTTCATAAAGCTTTGACCGTGGCCGGTCGCACCCTTTCCACCATCGATATTCATGCCGAAGTTCGTAATCGTATTACGGGTATCGAGAAATTTAGTATAGATAATGTAACGCCCGTCAAAGGACACATTCGGGTCTACAACCGTGCAAACCGCTTGGTTGGTGTTAGATTCGTCGCAATCCACCAGGACCTCTTCAGCGGCGGGGTCTGAGCGAGGTATGTCTGAATGGTGTAGTACCAGGTCGCAACCGGGTTGGTGATATACATTATTTGATGCCGATAACCAGATATCGTTTACGCCATTCCAGTTAAGTAATTGACGACCATTGATATTTACCGGTTCCTTTCCTCTCGGGCATCTTACATATACGACATCGTAGTTAAGTTGCGCATAATTGGCCTTTTTAGCTGCCTGGCTGGGGATGGAAAATAGGGTAGAAGTAATAGCTATCGATATTACTACCGCGATGAGAGAAAATTTTTTGTCCATATTTATCACTAGAGATTCCTGTCCATTTAATTGTAACTAAGATACCCAATGCAAATTAGATACCTTCTGATATTTAATCGGCCAAAACAGAATACTGCTGAATACTAGCAATCATCAGGCTTGTTAAACCGTGTGACCGTACTCAATTTAAGGGTGAAATTGGTCACAATTTGTCCATATGGTGGCAATTTGTATAAATTAGAAACATTTTACCAACCGTGAAGGCGCATGGGTAAGACAAAGTTTTATTTGCAAAGTTTCTATACAAGAAGTACGGGCACGAAAAAAAGTACACACTAGTAAGGGGAATGTTTGAATCAAAGTAAGGGAGTTTCACGACCGCGTACCACAGTGCAGTTACATGCACATTCTACTTGAGAGGATTAAGTTGTCAATGCATTTCTAATCGGTTACAGAAAAAATACAAGGGCGGAATGATGCCGACTGGTTGCGTAGTGATTGAAAAATTCCACGCCAGTAAATTTCTATGCATACTACGACGATTATCGATTGATTAGGCGTTTAATATATTTTGGGGTGATATGGCGTATCGCTAATATTGTTCCGGTGATCGTTTTCGGGTTGAATGCCATCACCCCCCAGCGCTCACGTCGGTGCGACATCCATTCTTTTTTGTAGGGGTCATCTCCGGTAAGATAATCAATTTGATAGACTTTATCGTTATCGATCGCATATTCCATTAATTTGGCCGATAAAATCGAGCCGACGGATTGCTTGGAGAACTTTTCATCGTAGGCCAATTTAAAAATTGAGGCAATACCGTGAGTGATAAACCATATTTGTGCAGCAGCGGGTTCATTATCAATGGTAATGAGTCCAATTCTTAGTTCGTCTTTTTCGGCATAAGTACGCACCAATTGACGTATAAATTCTTTATAGGGTTCGTCCTGTTTCCAGCTGACGGCATAAATTTTCTCGTATTTATCCATAGCTGCATCTACGTCATCGACATGTGTCACTATCTGGATGTTAACCGTCGCCTGTTTTTCTAATTTTTTTGTCTTCCGTTTTACGGTATTTCGTAGACGTGAACTCAGGCTGTTAAAGTATTCAATGTAGCTTCGATTTTCTAATTGTAAGTACCAGTTTCCAAAACAGAAATAAGGCTGTACCCAATATTTGTTTGATTTTAATGCGGCGACAAGCATTTTGTATATTTCTGATTCTTGCGCCATCGGTTTAAAATCTATTACTGACCATCGTGGCACTTCCCGAAATATTACGGCAACAAAATAATCCATTATCTCCTGGATGTTCGCGGTTGAACTAAACGTGGGGCTAAAAAGTGAAGCATAATAATTTGACAAGCTCGACAATTTTCGGTGGCTGTTTTTTGGGGTCTGCATAGGAAATATCGCCAATACTTCGCTATCTATAGAGTTTGCATAAATGGCATAGTATTTTACGCGATTGTTTTTTGTTGCGACTTTTTTTTCGAATAACGTAAACCAACGGCTGCCGTGAAAGATGCTTATTTGTTCAGCATCTTCTAGTAAGTCGGTGTGATTTTTCGGGAAATCATCGATGCTATGGAATATTTTGTGATTCATTTTAAGGTATTTTAATTAGAGTAGTTGAATAATTATTTATAAAATTGTAGGTGATAAAGCGTTTGCTACGAAATTGTAGTTACGACTATAATTTATAAACCGTAAAGCGTTTATCAGGCGTGTTAAAGACTGCGTGCTTAGAAAAACGATCCCGTATTGATACTTCAAATTTACTGTTGCTGACGGCGCTCACGATAAGCCAAATGGTCCCTTTATTTTCAGAAATCACATCGAGTAAGTCTTTTTCTTTATATAGTAGGGGCGCGTTTGTCCAACGTTCCAACGCGCCTTGTTGGCAACTGACGGAATTAAACTCCAGATTTAGATAGCTGCGGTAAAAA
This sequence comes from Thiohalomonadales bacterium, assembly GCA_048061555.1. Lineage (GTDB taxonomy): Bacteria > Pseudomonadota > Gammaproteobacteria > SZUA-152 > SZUA-152 > JBGMRO01. Next base: position 16,827 of record JBGMRO010000012.1, read on the forward strand.
TAATTTAATGAGTCTAGATAGGGGCTGATGGATACATCGGTGATAATGACTTGATCATTTAGTCGCTTTGTTTTGTTGACGTAATCGGCTGCTGAGCGCACATCACGGCGGGGGTAGAGGTGTGACATGAGGCCGTCACTTAAATTTTGTCTGAAATTAACTTCATAGGACTTTATATTGTATAGGTGTCCTGTATTCCAGTCCTCGGACAATACCATTAGGCCAATCAATGCGATGCCAAAAAGTGATTGATGTGATAACGTGTTAATTTTCAGTGTAGTGACTGCTTTATGTAATGTGGATACAGCGATTAACAAAAACAAAGGGTAAATGAAAAACGAGTAGCGCGTGGATGTGTAAAGTGTATTGACACTGCTGACTCCGAGAATTAAAACGATAGTGACAAACAGAATGAGTCTTTTATCACGCGAGTCGGAATTGCTTCCGAAAGCTAAGATATAAATAGTTGCAATGACGAGTGCGGACCCGATTAACAGTGTTGTTACAGGTATAGCCGCGATGTACTCAAATATAAATTTATCAAATATGTTGGGAAATTTAACAAAGGCAACACCTATTTTACGGACTAGCACACTACCTTCCGCATCTGGAAAAAAATGTTTTAGGGCAGGTGTACTGATTCCATACGCGAGCCAAAAGACAAAATTTGTACCCGTAGTTATTAAATACAATCGCCAATTTTGTTTTAGCTCAGTTAGTGTGTTGTCTCGATCGTAGAGCATCGCCAATATCAATAGCCA
>JBGMRO010000013.1:0-17205 GCA_048061555.1 Thiohalomonadales bacterium
TCGTGAATCGTAATTCGTAATTCGTAATTCGTAATTCGTAATTCGTGAATCGTAATTCGTGAATCGTAATTCGAAGCCAAGTCTTAGATTGTGTTCTAAAACCCCATCTAGCGTATAGTAAAATAATTTGAAACTTGTAGAGCCTGAATCTCAGAGGAATGCAGCAAAGTGCTCCGGTTTCACTTTTTTCGCCACAGCTTTCCCAATCTGCTGCAATTCTCCGATGTTCTCCACAGAGTCGAGTTTCTGTACCTCTTCCGGGTTGATACCCGTCAATCCCAAGGCCGTTAAACCACTATCAGTCAGTTCCGCATTGTAACGCAGGTAAGTAAAAAGTTTGCTCGGAGCAACCGGGCCGGTTGACCCAATCAAGTCGCCTACCTCTCGATCTAGTTCATCACCAACCAGGCAATTTCCGAAAACACGACAAAGCATATCCTGCTCATTAAGCGCTGAATACATCAAAGCCGATGGGACCGAACCCGCGTTATAGAATAGATTCATGTCATCCGGACTGAGATTTTTATTCGCTTGAGGACTTGTACCAGTACCAATTGACACGACCAGCATTTTGTCTTCACCCGTGCTCCAATTCATTTTGTAGGGTTCAACTGTCGCCATAATAAAAGCTTGGAACGCCGGATTATTATATGTGGTTATTCCACCATCAACAAAGACAAAACTGTTTGTCCCCATGGTAATCACTTCCGGAGGAAAATATACCGGAGCCGCAGTGCTTGCCCGTACCAGTTGCCAAAGTGGGAAATCAAGATTGCAATCGTTATATGGCTCTACAGTACGCTCTACTCGATTATACTTAGCTAAAGGATTATTCGACAACGGCCAGGGTGAATCAGTAGTGGCGTTACGCATAACCATCATTAGCACCGTCTTGAGCTTGTCGCTACCTAAAGAGGTGTCCTTGCCAAACACTTCTTTCATCTTATCAGCCAGTTTTTCGTCTTCGAATTTATAACGAAAGCGTTTAAGAAATGAAGCCTTATCAAACATTTCCTTTCCGCTACTAATATAGAATTCACGTATATCATCTACCTTCATCCCGAGTGAAACGCAAGCTGCGATGATTGCACCGGTACTTGTGCCGGAAACAAAATCAAAAAAATCGGCTAGTACAAAATCATCACCACCCCCCAGTTTCTTTCGCAACAGGTTTTCTAGTTCGGCCAATACCTCTACTGTCATCATACCTCGGATACCACCACCATCCATTGCGAGAATTTTTTTAGGACCTGGGGACTGCATTCGTGTTACAAGTTTGATGTTCATAATATTTCCTTATTGATTGTCAAATAAGTTTGCCATCTCCGGAAAATAGTCACCGACATTACATACTCTATCTCTGCTAACACCCACCTACCTACAGATGCCAGGCAAACCAAATAGCAAAAATCATTACTGAGTTAGATTTTTTCAGCGTCACTATAGCTTTCTAATGTCTATCCAAGTAACATTCCCCGTTCTGCGTTTCACTTCGTTATACATATGAGAGGTACCTCCTGGACCATCACCATCCTCACCATTCCACAAGCATATGAATTGCACTTTTTCTACACCACAAGCCAGAGCGGTATTCAACAGCCATAGATTGCATCGTTCATACGCATAACCCGATTCAGCATACAGAGGAGGTTTTCCCAACTCTACGGGGGCGTGGCGTATTGGATTCGCCATATCCAATTTATTCTTGGCATCGAAATAACGCTGCCGCCAAGTTTCATTATTGTTTACAACCGATTTTTCAATAAAATCAGGTTCATTAAACGGTTGCAGCCATCTGACTTTAACTTCACGTTGTTGGCAGGCTTCGGTAAACAACAAATCGCCACCACAGGCGCCTTGAGTTAGCGCGAGGTCGTTTGAGCCAGCACCGAGATTTTCGAGTACTGCTGCGATTCTTTCCGCCGCAACAGATTCCTTGTCTGGAGGGAAGCGTGGAGGCTTGCGGCCTGGTGCATCAATCAAATGGCCGCTAAACAGAAACACCTGACGCGGCTGCCATTTTTCAATAGGTTTTTTTGCTTTCTGCAATGCTCGATCAAAAGTTTCTAGGCCGGCATTAACATTGTCCGGTTGAAAACCCAGGTCCTTGAGCAATAGTAGTTGTGCCCGACTGGAACTAAGAGCGAACCAATCCTTATCATTTTTAGCAATAGCCTCCTTATATGCACTTTTCACAGTGTCGGGTGTACCGATCAGTACCTCCAAGTCCCCAAGTGTCGTCAGTGACCAAAAATGTTGTTGTTCGTCTGGCTCGCACTGTGCGGCAAATCGAATCGCGCCAGCCATATCAGCGATTTCCTGGTTATATCGCTTATCTTGGGTAAGATGACGATACAAATACATCAAGGTCAGGGCGTTTACACCGGAATAGTAATGACTAGTATTATGCCTGTAACCGGTGGTATAACTGCTAATAGCTGCACGAAGCATAACATCTTCATCTTTCGCCTCGTCTCGCATTTGCTTTGGTGAATACTCCGACTGCCGCCAACAATCAGTCCATGCATCTTTATCAACCCGCCCCAATAGCGCCCATATTTCGGGATCCCGAGGATATGATACCAATAAAGCGCGATAGTGTTCACGTGCCCGATCCAAACTGTGGCCTGGATAACTGAGCGACCCCAGACGTTGTAAACAAATCCCTTTTTTTTGCAACCCTTCCAAGTTATTCGGATCAATCGCTAAGCCACGCTCAAATTGCTCCAGTGCAAAATCGAAACGCTCGGCCTTTAATAGTGCCTCGCCAGCCCGAATCCACGCTTCTGCTCGGAAAGCAGCCACGGGCGCCTCATCGGCCAATACTAATACGTCGCCGATATTACCTGCTTGGCGTGCCAACTTCAGGCGCTTCTCCCAATTTTCGTGCTGCTCCCAAAATTCACGCACATCACCCACACGGAGAGACTTCCAATCCGGTTCTTGCAAATTAGAAAGCAACTGATATACCGGACTTATCTTACGGCCGTGCCATGACTCCATCGTTTCCTTCACCATTTCGCTAAGCTGCTTAATATCAGAAGTTAACGTTCCGGGATCTGGTACACCACCCTTAATACTGTATCGTAATTTACGGTCTGTATAGAGATCAAAAGCTGTTGTCATTACCCCACCACATATTATGACGACACCACGCGCACGCAAAGCATGGCGCACACCTAGCTCATACCAAACATTAGGATTTTCAAGGGTAATGTCTGCAACGACCAGATCAGCGATGAGCAACTCTTGAAACATATCAGTACGAATATCACCCGCCCTACACTCTTGATCCGCACGAAACACGACCAGCCCGGCTGCCTCCAATGCAGGAATGATCAGCTGAGTATAGACTTGATTGAAATCGATCTCGTTACTTTGAGCATCCTTCTTTTTACCAAATGGCATTGCAACAAACGCATGTAGCTTCATGGTCTCTCCTTAGTGTTTGCCTGCATGATACCGAAACAATTCTTGATATCGCAATCCATTGACCTTGTAAATTGTAGCAACTAATTATTTAATTATTTTGAAGTGCGTTTCTGCCATCCAGAGAAAACCGTACAGGCAAATGAAACCAAAAACAATTATAGACGGGCACTACGTAAGATTACTCAGCTATTGATAAAAAAGAATCTGCAGATTCATGACTATGAGACGGGCTGGAAGCGAGGAAAAAGGCGGAAAAAATTTTCGCTAGTGTGCTCGGCTAACGCCTCTGCAGACATGCCTCTTAGTTCTGCGATATGCTCTAACACATGACGCGTATAGGCGGGTTGATTGGCCTTTCCTCTATAGGGGACTGGCGCCAAGTAGGGAGAGTCGGTCTCGACCAGAATTCTATCTAAAGGCATTTTTTTGGCCACTTCTTTTAATTCTTTGGCCGACTTAAACGTGACAATACCAGAAAATGAAATATAAAAATTTAGATCCATCGCCTGTTTTGCAGTTTGCCAGTCTTCTACAAAACAATGCATGACACCGCCGACACTATCGGCACCGGTCGTACGTAATATGTCGATGGTATCTTGTTTCGCGTCTCTATTGTGAATAATGAGAGGATAATCGAGCTGTTTTGCGGCCTCAATATGCACCCGAAATCGATCTCTTTGCCAGTCCAATTCACCTGAACTACCCTGCTCGCAACGGAAATAGTCCAAACCCGTTTCGCCGATAGCAACCACTTTTTGATTATTGGCAAGATTAACTAACTGCTCAACCGTGGGCTCTACGCCATCACGCTCATTCGGATGTAACCCTACAGATACCGCAACTCGCGCATAGTCACTAACCAGATCGAGCATTGACCCGTAGTCTTCTAGATTTATACTCACGCACAAGAAATGATTGACTGCATTTTGCATAGCATCGTCGAGCACACCCTCAATCCCGTTTTGCCATGCAGACAAATCCAGACAATCGAGATGGCAATGGGAATCCACTATTTCCATGAACATTCTCTCCGCTTAAAAAGAGGAATTATAACCGAATGGTTATGACTTAGAAATGGGTTTGCTACATGGTATGCGTAGGGCGATCTGATTGCAAAGCACCCGCGAGATAGGTCTCAATTTTATTGCGTATAGCGCCATTATCTTGATCACTAAATTGCACCCCGATGCCGGCAATTCTATTACCTTGCGAGCCTACCGGGGTTACCCAAACGACTTTCCCTGCTACGGGTAACTTCTCTGTCTCTTCCATTAGCATCAGCAACATAAAAACTTCATCACCGATGGTATATTTTTTATTGGTGGGGATAAACAGGCCACCGTTTTTGATAAAAGGCATATAGGCAGTATATAACGAACTTTTATCCTTGATCGTGAGCGACAATATGCCGCCTTGTTTGAATCCACCACCCACCATCGTAATTTTCCTTACGCTTTAATACAAGTCTGTCGCCAATTAATTAGTAATTTTTCCAACAATAGCTGTTTGTTTACCTGCGAATCTGACAATCTAATCGCTACCAATAATTGATCGTAATAGTGGTATAGCTTCACCAAGTCTACCGCCATCGAGAGATTTTGCAATTGTTGTTCGGTCTTACCATTATGATGAGTAGCGGCATTTGCTAATCGAAACTTAAATCCAATCAATCGGGAAACCCAATGTAACAGCCATAAAAAGGCATGGGCGCCCTCTGCAGCGGCCCATTTCGAGGCAACCTCTACCACTGAAATTTTATTCTCGCTGAGCGCTAAAAAATGACTAAGTTGACCGTAGTATTGTTCAACAACGCCTTCCTTAAGATAATCTAGGGCTAATAACGGTGCACCGCTGCTTAATTGAAGCGCGCTTAGCATAGTTTCGGGGGATTGCGGTTCATTATTATATTTTGTCGTTAACCACTGTGTAGCATCCGCACGACTCGGCGTTTTCAAAACTCGTCGCTGGCAACGACTTTTTATGGTCGCAGGTAGGGCATTCGCCTTTGAACTTATGAGGATTAACAAGACATTATCGGTCGGTTCCTCTAGGGTTTTTAACAGGCTATTGGCTGCATTACGATTCATTCGATGTGCGTGATTGATAATAATCACTTGCATACCACCTAGATGGCTCTTCAGACTGACAAATTCGTTCAATCGGCGTATCTGATCAACTAAAATATTGCCGCCTTTTTTTTCGGGTTCAATGGTTAAAAAATCGGGATGATGACCCGCCGAAAACAAATTACACGCATGACAGGTGCCACAGCCCAACTGAGTGCCGCTGTCCTGAGTAAGGTGATTCGAATTGGCGTGTGTGGGATGCTGGCAAAGTAATAGCCTGGAAAATTGCTGCATGACGTCCAATTTACCCAGACCTTCTATCCCAGATATCAGTAACGCATGGGGCAACTTTGACCGTTGTTGAGTTGCAAACAAGTCATTAAAAAGCACGTGTGTCCAGGGGAATAGTTGTAAAGCAATCACAATAGCCACTTCCAATATAATTAAACCGTGCTCAATCCTAACACAATATGAAAATAGTGAATAAATTAAGCGCTTCAGGTCAAATGGCTAGCGCTTCATTGATTATAGACTGAAAATTTTTGCTGCTGTTTTCACAATAACCTTTCAATCGCCGCTCGAATTTGCGCATTTACATCGTCAATGGATAGACATGCGTCAATCACGGCATATCGGCTTATATCCTGTTGCGCCCGTTGCAAATAGACTTCTCGTACGGCCTCAAAAAATCTCAGTTTTTCATGCTCAAATCTGTCCCTGTTGCCACGCCCATCCACACGCTGCATGCCGAGTTGTGGGTCGACATCCAAGACCAACACCAAATCAGGGCGCAAAGCCCCCTGCACTAGCTTCTCTAGGGTTGCTATGCTACTAATCTCCTGTTGTCGGCCACCGCCTTGATAGGCATAGGTGGCATCCGTAAAGCGATCGCATAATACCCATTTTGAAGATGCCAGCGCTGGTTTAATGGTTTCAAATAGATGCTGTGCCCGTGCGGCAAACATCAACAACAACTCCGTCTCTGCAACCATTTTTTCATTACCCGGATCTAGCAATAGACCACGAATTTGTTCACCGATGGCGGTACCACCAGGTTCACGGGTAATAACATGTTCAATCGACTTAGACTTCAGGTAGTCCGACAGGACCCTAATCGCGGTACTCTTACCCGAACCCTCGATTCCTTCCAAAGTAATAAATTTTGCCTTCATGTTTAAGTTCTAGGTTCGAGGTTAAAGGTTAAAGGTTAAAGGTTAAAGGTTAAAGGTTAAAGGTTAAAGGTTAAAGGCTTAAGGTTCACGAATTACGATTCACGATTCATGGGCTTTACCGTTTTGCGTTTTTCATTGAAGAAAAGGCCCTTCTTTTCCCTTTTAGCTGGTATTTTATTACGGCATTATTATGATCTCTTAAATTACTGGTAAATTTATGCGTGCCATCACCCCGTGATACAAAGTACAGGCTATCACCGTCGGCGGGGTGTAATGCGGCAAGAATCGCGTCACGGCCTGGCAATGCTATGGGCGTGGGCGGTAATCCAAAGCGCGTATAGGTATTATAGGGTGTGTCCTGCTTCAAATGACGCCGTTTGATATTACCCTTATAGGATTTACCCAATCCATATATCACGGTGGGATCCGTCTGCAAACGCATGCGTTTTTCCAATCGGCGTATAAATACTCCCGCAATCTGCGCGCGCTCGTGCGCAGCCCCGGTCTCTTTTTCTACAATCGAAGCCATAATAAGGGCTTCGTATGGGCTTTTATAAGGCAAACCCACATCTCGTTTTTCCCATTGTTCGGTTAAAAACGTGTGCAACGCATGGTTGGCCCTCCTCAGAAAATCGAGATCACTCGTACCACGGGGAAAATGATAGGTGTCCGGTAAAAACTGTCCCTCCGGGTGTAAATCGGCCAAGCCCAGTTTCGACATAATTTCCTTATTACTCAAGCCGACAGTCACGTGCAGCAAATTCTTATCCTTACGTACTGCAGCGATCAATTGCTCCGTCGTCCAGCCCTCAATAACAGTAAATCCGTACTGTATGCTGCCACCTTGATTAATCTTATCGAGTAATTCGCTCGGCTTCATATCTGCGGTTAACAGATACTCCCCCGTTTTAATATCGTTTGCCCGGCCAGACAATCTCGCCACCCATACCAAGTATTTGGCATTAGAAATAACACCGTCTTTCGCCAACTGTCGAGCAACATAGGTAAGGGTAAAACCAGGTTTGAGTTCATAGACATACCCTTGCGCCGACACTTTAATCGGTGTCTGCGCAAAATTCAGGTACTCGCTGCCCGCCCATACGACAACCATACCACCAAGAAACACGAGCAACGCTGCGATTTTGTATAGATTTCTCATTCTTTTACCGGTAAATTTTTCAGCATATTCATAAGTTTAACTGTTAGCTGCCCTAAATCAAAACTGTATTCTGCAATTTTAATAATAGGCCATATACCGATTATGCTATTGCAGATAAATACTTCATCGGCAGATATTAGTCGATTTATAGGGATGATTTCCTGTCGGACAGAAATATCGAGTATTTTTGCGTAGTCGATGATCTTTTGGCGCAATATCCCCCGCACACCACTCTGCGAAAGATCGGGGGTCACTAATGTCTTGTTTTCGACTATGAAAATATTACTCATGGTACCTTCTATGACATTTTCTGCGGTATCCAGCATAATTCCTTCCGCAATACTCGGATCACGCCATTCAGATCGTGCTAGGACATGCTCTAATCGGCATAAGTGCTTTAATCCAGCAAGCGCTGGCTGACGACCCAAGCGGGTTTGGCAAAGGTGCGTCTTTACGCCCGATTTTGCATTTTGACTGGGGTAATTCGGTAAAGGATACAGTAGGATGATGCGACGCGAGGCGAGATCCGGCGGATACTGATAACCGCGCTCGCTATCCCCACGGGTAATGATGATTTTTAATATACCTTCGTATTTGTCTGCGACTAATTGTCGACATTCATGCGCGATAGTGTCATACGATGCCAAGGGGATATCCAATCGTCGGCAACCGTCTTGCAATCTTTGGTAGTGTTCAGGTAGGTAATAAATTGTGGAATTGTGGAGTAATACGGTCTCAAATAGTCCGTCACCATAATGTAGGCCTCGATCTAAAATCGATAGCTGCTGACTCAATACACCATTAATGAGTTGTTTTATCACATTATCCGGATAGGGACCGAGATACTCAGTAAAAATTTAGTCTTTTATAGCACCAAACACAAGACTACCATTGGTACCGCCGAAACCAAATGAATTTGATAATACGATATCGATTTTCATATCACGGGAATCATTGGGTACGTAATCTAGGTCACATTCTGGGTCTGGGTTTTGTAAATTGATGGTCGCGGGGGCAACTTGGTCTCGAATGCTCAGCACACTGAAAATTGCCTCGACGCCACCCGCCGCACCGAGTAAGTGACCCGTCATAGACTTAGTCGAACTCATTGCTATTTTGTAGGCATGATCACCAAAGGCAGCCTTAACGGCGTCGGATTCGCCTTTATCCCCTGCTATTGTCGATGTACCATGCGCGTTAATATAATCGATATCGGAGGCATTCATGCCGGCATTACGCAGGGCGCTATCGATGCAACGCCTTGCACCTTCTCCACCTTTTGCCGGTGCGGTCATGTGATAGGCATCGCCACTCATGCCGTATCCCAATAATTCAGCATAAATATGTGCACCTCGGCTCTTGGCGTGCTCATACTCCTCAAGCACGACCACGCCACCACCGTCACTGAGTACAAAGCCATCACGATCTTTTGCCCAAGGACGACTGGCACCTTCTGGATCGTCGTTTCTCGTCGATAATGCCCGTGCCGCGCAAAACCCGGCAAGCCCGGTAAGTGAGCATGCCATCTCAGAGCCACCCGCCACCATGACATCTGCGTCACCATATTCAATCAAACGCCCTGCATCTCCAATCGAATGAGTTGCGGTGGCACAAGCGGTGGAAATGGCGATATTGGGACCCTTTAAACCAAGCATGATGGATAGATTACCCGAGATCATATTGATAATATTCCCTGGTACAAAAAACGGCGATATCTTGCGTGGACCGGAATTTAGGTAAGTTTGGTGGCCTTTCTCAATTCCAGATACACCACCGATACCTGAGCCCACGGACACACCGATACGAGGGGCATTTTCCTCGTTAACCTCCAACCCTGAATCCTCAAAGGCCTGCACGCCGGCGGCAATTCCATAATGAATAAACACATCCATTTTCTTGATATTTTTTTTCTGAATATATTTTTCTACGTCAAAATCCCACACGGAGCCACCAAAGCGAGTCGGATAGGCACTAACATCCATATGAGTCAGTGGTCGAATACCACTCTTTCCCGCTAGGATATTTTTCCACGATTCTTCTGCAGTTAGACCCACTGGGCCAACCATACCTATTCCGGTGATGACTACTCGTCGTTTACTCAAGGGAAATCCTCTTTTCTAGGGCCACAGTAACCTTTAACCTAGCACATCAGTTGAACGACTTGTAGAGCAGTTCTGGCTAGTTGTCTGACGAAACAAAAAAATGAGTTAATGGCTGGTCCTTAACGTTTTTTTTGTAAAGTCAGACAGCTAGCCAGGGCTGCTCTGCAAGTCGTAGCGCGGTCACCCATTGGGCGAGTTAGCCGAAAGCACTATACCTGATCGTTATCAAATAGTTGATACAACTTTGCAGCGTTCAACTGATGTGCTAGGTTTAAAGCACGAAAGGCCGCAGCTTAGAAAGCTGAGGCCCAATCGATCTGTGAGGTACAGACGTTGAAAGCGTATTAGGAATTCAAGTGCTTCGTAATGTAATCCGTGGCTTGTTGCACGGTAGTAATTTTTTCGGCGTCTTCGTCTGGTATTTCGGTCTCAAATTCTTCTTCAAGTGCCATAACCAACTCGACCGTATCTAGGGAATCAGCACCCAAATCATCAACAAAAGAAGACTCGTTGCTAACTTCTTCTTCCTTGACGCCCAATTGTTCGACAACGATCTTTTTTACGCGCTCTTCGACGGTGCTCATTTGGATAAATCCTCCAACTAGTTAAATAGCAGCAGATGACTGCGGTCGGTATTCTAGAGAAATAACCGTAGTCTTACAAGTTAAATTATTATTTAAACATATATTGTAACTTATTGTTATTATTGAAAATAAGAAATAATAGCGCAAAAAACCCGCTAATTCATATACATTCCACCGTTCACATTTATGGTCTCACCGCTAATATACGCTGCATCCACCGAGGCCAGAAACACCACGGCAGCCGCTATTTCGGTAGGTTGGCCTAAGCGAGCCAAAGGAATTTGTCGCAATAAACCACTACGCTGATCCTCAGACAACGCTCGAGTCATATCGGTATCTATAAACCCCGGGGCAACCGAATTAACCGTTATACCGCGTGAGCCAACCTCTCTCGCGAGGGATTTACTAAAACCTATCATACCTGCCTTAGACGCCGCATAATTGGTTTGCCCCCCGTTGCCTGATACACCGACAACCGAACTAATATTGATTATCCTGCCACTACGCGCCTTAGTCATATCTCGTAGACAAGCTTTACTCAGTCGATAAACGGAGGATAAATTGGTATCAATGACGTCGTTCCACTGCTCGTCTTTCATACGCATTAAAAGGTTATCCTGGGTAATACCAGCACTATTGACCAATATAGAGATCGCACCAAAACGATCCTTGACCGTCTTTATCAATTCATTTACGGACTCTTGCGAGGTAACATCCAGGACCATTCCCGCGCCACGAACAGAGGCTTCTTGTAAACTCTCCGAAATTGCTTGCGCACCTTTTTCACTAGTCGCCGTGCCCACGACTAGCCCACCCTTAGCCCCGAGTGCTAGTGCAATGGCCTTACCAATTCCACGGCTAGCGCCGGTAACTAACGCAATGTCGTTCTGCATATACCCTCCGATTAGCCCATAATTTCATGCACCAATTCCTCATAAACTAAGGATTCATGAACCAATTCCCTATGAATAAAAGCCAATGACTATCGAGCAATCTAGCGTAAACTAGCCTGCTTTAGTTTTAAGGGCGTCCACTGTCTTTTGCAAGCTATCCGGCGAAAAAACCGCATAACTATTTACCGATTTATTGATACGTTTAGTCAAGCCGGTCAATACCTTGCCTGGACCACATTCGACAATATCACTGACGCCGTCATCCAACATTTTTTCGATAGTCTCGACCCAGCGCACTGGATTACACAACTGCCGGGTCAATAAATCTTTGATTTCTTTGGATTCCGACACCGTGGAAACATCTACATTACTAATAATCGAGATTCTCGGTGGATTTATGGTGATTTGTTGTAATCTTTCTGCGAGTTGGTGCGCGGCCGGATCCATGAGCTGACAGTGAGAGGGCACACTTACTGGTAATTCCAATACTCTTTTTGCCCCACTTTGCTTACAGATATCCATTGCCCGTTTTACCGCTTCCACCTGCCCTGCAATGACAACCTGACCTGGCGAATTAAAATTTACAGCGGCGACCACATCCGTTTGCGCAGCTTGCTCACAGGCGCTGATCACTTTATTATCATCCAAACCCAAGATAGCGGCCATGGTACCTTCGCCAACCGGCGCCGCATCCTGCATATACAAACCTCGATCTGACACCAATTGCGCCGCACTGGCTAAGTCCAGGCTACCTGCACAGACTAAGGCGGTATACTCTCCCAGACTGTGACCCGCGAATACAATCGGTTGTAAATCATGCAATGCCACATATTGTTGCCAAACTCGCCACACAGCCACGCCGGCTGCCAACATAGCAGGTTGGGTAAGTTGCGTTTGATTAAGCTTCTCTGTTGGCCCCTGTTGGCTTATTTCCCATAAATCGACCTCCAATTTTCGAGAGGCCTCAGTAAATGTCTCTTTTACTACAGGGTATTCTGCAGCCAGCTCGGACAACATACCGACTGATTGCGACCCCTGGCCAGGAAATACGAAACCTAACTTCATTGAATCCACTCTTTCTAAAACGCCATTGTTAATATCTAACCAACGCGGAGCCCCACGTAAAACCACCGCCGAACGCTTCTAGCAATAACATCTGTCCAGGTTTAATTCGACCATCTCGAATCGCCACATCTAAGGCTAGCGGAACCGAGGCCGCAGAGGTATTTCCATGTTCTTGTACGGTTACAACCACCTGTTCCATGGGCATTTTCAGTTTTTTTGCCGTTGCATTGATAATCCTCACGTTGGCTTGGTGAGGCACCAGCCAATCTATGTCAGATTTTTCAAACTTGTTCGCCAACAACGTTTCATCGACGATTCTACCCAAGGTATTAACCGCCATTTTAAACACTTCATTACCTTCCATCGTCATGAAAGCAGTACCATCGACGATATCACTATATTTTTTTGAAATACCCGAAGAAACCGATAGTAGATCTTTATATTGTCCGTCCGCGTGGATATGAGTCGACAAAATACCAGGCTCATCGCTTGCTTGCAGTACAACGGCACCGGCACCATCACCAAATAATACGCAAGTCCCACGATCGGTCCAGTCCAAAATCCTAGATAGCGTTTCCGCACCTACTACCAGAACGTTCTTTGCCATACCATTACGAATATATTGATCTGCGACACTCAAAGCATACACGAAACCAGTACATACAGCCTGAATATCAAATGCGGGTGCACCATGGGTTATGCCTAGTCGCTCCTGCAACAAACAAGCGGTGCTCGGAAAGACCTGATCGGGTGTCGTGGTCGCAACAATGATCATATTGAGTTCATCAGCACTGATACCCGCACTCTGCAACGCATTTATTGATGCTTGTTCCGCTAAATCACAAGTCGTTTCTGACTCTGCAGCAATATGGCGCTTTTTTATACCGGTACGATCAGTAATCCATTGATCAGTAGTATCCACCAATCTTTCCAGGTCGCTGTTAGTCAATATTTTTTCGGGCAAGAAACTGCCAGTGCCAATTATTTTTGAGTACTTCACACGACTTGCCTCTTTGCCATTACGGTTTCCAATTGATCCTTAATACGAGCAACCACATTTTTTTCAACTTCCACAATAGCCTCTTTAATTGCATATTGAAAAGCCAGCTCATCGGCGCCCCCATGACTCTTAATCACTATCCCCTGTAATCCTAGTAGACTAGCGCCATTATAACGACGATGATCGATTTTATCTTTAAATGCATGTAATACCGGAGTTGCAATCACCCCCACAAGTTTAGTAAACCAATTCCGTCGAAATTCCTGCTTAATAAAATGTGACATTAATTGAGCAACACCTTCCGCAGTTTTGATAGAGACATTGCCTATAAAACCATCACAGACTACCACGTCTGCGGCGCCCTTATAGACATCATCACCTTCGACAAAGCCGATATAATTTAATTCACTGGCTGAAAGCAAAATCGCAGCTTTCTTCACTCTTTCATTTCCCTTGATCTCTTCTTCACCAATATTGAGCAATGCCACCGTGGGCTCAGCAATATTTTCTACTGCACTGGTCAATACGGAGCCCATCACCGCGAATTCAAATAGACTTTCTGCCCGTACATCGATATTCGCGCCCATGTCCAGCAAATGTGTGTGGCCATTTAGGGTGGGTAACATGCCACTAATTGCTGGCCTATCCAAACCTGCTATCATCTTTAAGACAAACCTTGCCGTCGCCATCAATGCGCCGGTATTACCCGCGCTCACACAGGCGTGAGCAGTCTGCTCCTTCACTAGGTTTATCGCCACACGCATTGAGGAATCTTTTTTACCTCTCAAGGCATGAGAAGGTAAATCGTCCATCTCCACTTTTTGCGAGGCGTGCTTTATCGTAAGCCGAGCAGGGTCAATCGAGCGCGCGTGTGTTTGAACCTGTTGCTCGAGTATCGTTTCGTCGCCTACCAAAATTATGTGTAGATTAGGCACCTCTAACATTACGCTGACTGCGGAGGGAACAATTACTGATGGACCATAATCTCCACCCATTGCATCGAGTGCGATTGTTATATTCTGTACCATTGTATATCTATAAAGTCGTCGTCTGATTGAAAACAGCGGCTGGTCAAAGCTGTGATTAACGTGCCATACGGTTTAAGGACGGGCACTAGTGGTTCTATCACTGGCGGGTAAAATGAGGCTAAACGAATCCGCAAACACCGGTTAATCGTCGTCTTTTGCTGCAATGACCTTTTTGCCACGATAATAGCCATCGGCGCTTATATGATGACGTCTGTGGGTCTCTCCCGTCGTTGGTTCAATGGATAGTGTCGGCGATTTCAGGGCATCGTGCGACCTGCGCATACCACGGCGTGAGGGGGTCTTTTTGTTCTGTTGGACGGCCATATGATTGTATATCCTCTCATTTTATAGTGTCGTTTTTAGTAACTACTCAGGCAGCTCCGGTAAAGCATCATCTCTGCGTTCCTTCCCGTTATAATAAGAGAAGGGTTATTTACACGTGTAAACTCACATTTTTTGCCTTGATATGATCCTTTACCGGAACTGCCTGAGCAGCTACAAATGTAGTTTATAAGCTACTTTTACGCTGAATGGTGTGAGCAGTTACGATTTTAATATCGTAGATAATAAATATTCAGTACAAAACTAGCATAAAAAAAGCAACAATTAAGATTAAATAGTTATTTACACTCACCTGTATCTATTACTATGACACAGGTTTATTCTTCCTTTTTCATTTCCCGTAACACGGCAAATGGATTGTATTTTTTATTACCCTGTTCTATGGTCTCTTTTCCTCGAACTTGTTTCACAAGCGTCGAATCTCCAATATCAGGATTGTTTGTGCCCGCCCCACCTACTGTCGAAGGCGTTACATGCCGTCTTTCCAAGTGGCAATGCTCGGGCGCATGCATCGCTATTTGCGGTAATGCCAGAATAATTTCTGCTTCAACTATCTCGGCGACTGAATGCATGTCTGCGTGCATCAAAAACGGATCATAGTGTGGCAATAACTTGTCGACCTCCAACTCCGTACTCACCAAGGCTAAACAGACGCTAATCTCTTGTTGCCAGCACATCGGTTGTAGACACCGCTGACAAATTAGCCACAATGTGGCAATTATTTTTCCCTTTATATAGGCTTGACCATTTTGGTCCCGCCCAAATACAACATCAACGGTTACTTCGCCTTCTGAGCTACATAAGGCGCTTCTGAGCTGCCCAAACCTATCGATATTAAGGCTACCCTGCAATACGCTCTGATTGTTTACCAGTCGCAGTGGATCGATCAAATCGGGTAATGGTCTAGACATAAACGGCGCATCTTAAAAGTTCTGGGGCCGGTTGTCAAAATACTGTACTGAGCTATTATAGGTAAAAGGGTCCTCACAACCGCTAATATATTGAGATTAGTACATTTTTTAGCTGTATTTTGGCAAAAATGTGTGTCTAATCCCAGCACGACATAAACGTAGTGATTATTGAACAAATATCAAGTGTAAAATATAATTTACTACAATTTTTGATATTAAAGTAGGGTATCGTGGCGCGTAAAATCCGTAAATATTTGAAAACTAGATATAATTCCTAATGTCTGTGATAAAAAAAGTACTTATCGCCAACCGTGGTGAAATAGCGGTTCGAATCGCCAGGGCGTGTACCGAGGCTGGAATCAGGTCAGTTGCCGTCTATACCGAGCCCGATCGATATTCACTACACGTCAAAAAAGCCGACCAGGCGTTCAATTTAGGGCCAGACTCGATGTCGGGATATCTAAACGCCCACAATTTGGTGAATATTGCGGCGGCCACCCATTGCGACGCCATTCACCCCGGTTATGGCTTTCTCTCTGAAAACCCCCAATTGGCAAGAATCTGCCATAGACGGGGCATCAATTTTATCGGCCCTAGCGCCGACGTCATAGTACAAATGGGCAATAAAATTGAAGCACGCAAGGCCATGATAACGGCGGGTGTCCCGGTCACCCCGGGTAGCGATGGAAATATCAGCTCGGCCGCTGAGGCTGCCGAATGGGCCGATAAACTCGGTTACCCCGTTATGCTAAAAGCGACCGCAGGTGGTGGTGGCCGTGGTATACGCCGCTGTGAATCGGCACAAGATATAGAGCGCAGCTTCCAACGGGTAATATCAGAAGCCAGCAAGGCCTTTGGCAGCACCGATATATTTATAGAAAAATGCATCGTTAATCCGCGCCATATTGAAGCACAAATTTTGGCCGATAAACATGGCAATATCATTCACCTCTATGAAAGAGATTGTTCAATACAGCGCCGCCATCAAAAGTTGATCGAAGTCGCCCCCTCGCCACAGCTCACAGAAAAACAAAGAGATTGGGTCGGAAAAACGGCAATAAAGGCAGCCTCAGCGGTCGGATATTACAACGCAGGTACGGTTGAGTTTCTACTCGATGAGGACGATAATTTTTATTTCATGGAAATGAATACCCGACTCCAAGTAGAACATACGATCACTGAACAAATTACCGGTATCGATATCGTCAGAGAACAGATTCGAATTGCGGCTGGCTTAGAACTGAGTTATCGGCAATCTGACATACAAAAACGTGGCTTTGCAATGGAATTTCGTATCAATGCCGAAGACCCCAAGAATGATTTTTTACCGAGTTTTGGCCGCGTAACCCGCTATTTTGCCGCTGGAGGGCCAGGTGTGCGCACCGACGCGGCCATTTATTCGGGTTACAACATCCCACCCTATTACGATTCCATGTGTGCAAAATTGATTG
>JBGMRO010000014.1:0-17141 GCA_048061555.1 Thiohalomonadales bacterium
TTTCTAACAAGCCTTCTTCTATACCAAATGCCTCTGCAAAAGCACCATGCCCCCCATAACAAAAATCGCAGGAATTTAGGCCTGACGTATAGGCCGCAATTAATTCACAATACTCTTTTGGCAATTCTTTACTACCTTTAAGTAGCTCCTGAGTCGCCTTTAGGATAGGTTTTCCACTTTCCGGAAATTTTTCTAAAATGCCTTCAGGGCCAGTATCTTTAGGTATATTGGATATATATGGCAATGGGTTTCTCCTTTAGGTTAGTGTCCATTCGCAAACGATCTATTTTCCCAATATCTTCGTTTGTGGATGGGCACTAACTAAGAGTAAATATTGACACACTATAAACACCTAAATATCAAACGCTTTGCTTATATCTTCCGCCACATTTAAAAAATGAGAGGTGTTAATACTATAATTTTCAAATTATTTCCACATTAATAGAAAACAATTGACTAAAAGGAGAAATGTTACTTTATTTCTATAATTATAGAAATATTACCTCCTCCCAAATAAAAAAGTTAACCCAATTTACCCCTGATTACCAGAGGTCAAAACCCAGCATACAAGGCTAAGTGAAATACCACGTCGGGTGAAGCATCTACGATGAAGTCTTCCGATAACCCGAAGTCTAAGCGCCAGGACTTATTGATGGCCCATTCCCCGCCGAAGGTAAATTGCAAGGCCTCTTGCCCAATCTGGGCGATATTCGTATCGCTATAGAAGGAGGAATTCGCATCAAACTGTGCCTTGATGTCTAGGTTTGCGAACACCGGAAAGCTCGCGCCAACCCCACCGAATAGAACCAGCGAGGTTTGTTGGTCGGCCAAATAATAAGACCGCCCGAGCCACACTATACCCATGGAGGTATACCAGCTGAAGTCATACGCCTTTACTTTCTCAGGTGTATTCGCGGCATAACCCACTGATACATCGACACCACCACTACCCAATAGGGCCTGTTCGTCGCCCGTAGGTATCTTCACACTAGCGGTTAGGGCTTGCACCCCGCCCCGTTGTCTAAATGGCTGCTTCATCTTCCACTGACCCGTCAACAGCACATCGCCGACGCCCGCTTGAGGCTCGCGTAAATCCAATAAAACCTTATCGTTACGTTTGTAAAAATACCATTGCCGATCCTTGGGTCGCATATTTCGGCCACCTTCAGGTAGCCCAAAAATTTTATGCCATTCATCAACAAAACCATCAATGGTACCCCCTCGATATTGCACATAAGGGATAGCCAGCTGCCATTGAAAATTCTGGATCGGTTTTGCAGAATAACTGAAGGTCGTGCGATACGTGTCGCCATCCATCACCGCCAATTCCCGAGCATTTTCGGTCAAAGAAAACTGGTTGATGATATCAGAACTTAGCGAGATCTCCGTGCGGTTACGACGAAACGCATCGACGTCGGCCATCGGCGGTAGTCCAAATATTTGCACTAGGGGGGAATAATTTGCAGTACGAAAAGGTGTACCCGTACTCGATAAGACGTTATTCGATAGGATTAATAACAATAATATACTCAGGCCGAGTGAATACCTGCGCTCGCGCAATGTGAAAAATAATGACCCGCAGGCTATTGCAAAAAATTTCCGTAACATACCGCAAGACTAGCTCGAATTAGGCACCATTGACCCACAGCTGAGCCGTTTCGAGCGCCCGTTTCACCTGCTCAGGCGCGGTTCCACCGGTATGACGCCTTGCCGCGACGGAGCCGTCGAGTGTCAATACTTCGAAGACGTCTGCATTAATTTGTGGACTAAATTTTTGTAATTCTTGCAAACTCATGTCAGCTAAATCCTTGTCGGTTTCGATACCGTATTGCACCGCACGACCAACAATTTCATGGGCGTCGCGAAAGGTGACGTCATTACGCACTAGATAGTCCGCCAGATCTGTTGCGGTCGAGTACCCCCTTTTAGCGGCATTTCGCATGCTTTCTTTATTGACCGTAATCTCCGGGATCATATCGGCAAATACTCGTAGACAGGCCTTCACATTGTCTATCGTATCGAATAGCGGTTCTTTGTCTTCCTGATTGTCTTTATTGTATGCTAGGGGCTGTCCCTTCATTAGTGTCAACAAACTCAATAGATTGCCATAAACCCTACCAACTTTTCCGCGCAATAGTTCTGGTACATCGGGGTTTTTCTTCTGTGGCATAATCGATGAGCCGGTGCAAAAACTATCACCCAACTCGATAAATTCAAACTGTGCCGAGGCCCATAAAATAAGCTCCTCGGAACAACGAGATAAATGCATCATCAAAATACTGCAAACCGAGCAAAATTCGATGGCAAAATCTCGGTCGCTGACCGCATCCAATGAGTTTTGAGCCACCTGCGGAAAACCCAGTAAGTCTGCGGTATATTCTCTATCGATCGGAAAACTCGTCCCCGCCAAGGCGGCGGCACCCAAGGGGAGTACATTCATGCGACTTCGGCAATCAAGCATCCGGCTAAAATCCCGCTTTAACATTTCAAACCAGGCCAATAGGTGATGAGCGAATACCACTGGTTGCGCCGTCTGCAAATGGGTGAAACCGGGCATAATGGTTTCTCGATGTTGACTGGCCAAATCAATGAGGTTCTGTTCCAGGCGAAGTATCTGGATTTGAATGAGATCGATTTCTTCACGTAAATAGAGGCGTATATCGGTGGCAACTTGATCGTTTCTTGATCTCCCGGTATGCAGTTTTTTACCTACATCTCCGATACGCTCGATCAGGCGCGCCTCAATATTCATGTGGACATCCTCTAATGCCACTTCCCACACCAGGCGGCCTGACTCGATATCTTCCTGAATGGCCTGCAAGCCATCTACGATGGCCTCGTATTCTTCACTATGCAGTACACCAACATGGGCCAACATTCGCGCATGGGCAATGGAACCCGCAATATCTTGTTTATACAAACGTTTATCAAAATTTATCGAGGCGGTAAATTCTTCCACAAAGGCATTAGTGGGTTCTGAAAATCGACCACCCCAGGGTTTAATCGTTGATGATTTATCGTTCATTGCGCTACCATTTTGACTGTCCGTTAAGGCGATACTATAAAGTTTCTCCTACAAAGGCGGCATTATCCTCGATTTAGCCTAGATTAATCAATTGAGGATTAAACCTAAATTCCAGAAATACCTTAGGCGTGTCAAAAAACACCGGCTTCAGACACTTAGCCGCTGTTTTTGTTAATTTTTATGGAATTTACTCTCTATTCATATAGGATGCGATACAAAGGACTACACTTAATCAAAATGCTCTTTAACTAATCCTAGATTGCTTATTTGTATTACTGAATTCTCTCGCCATGACCGATATCGACAAAAAATTAGCCAATACCGAGATCGATAACGATAATTTCTTTTTACCCGATTTCTGCCACGTCCGCATGGTATTTTCGGTGGTGGTGATCGGTGAACTACTTGCCATCGTGCTCGCATTGGCCCCTATGCAACGGGTGGAAAACCGCTGGCAAGACTTGGCAGTCATCTCACTATTTGTGCAATGGATCGGATTACTCAGTTCGGGCATTCTATGCTTATGTCGAGATTGGCTTAGTCGACTGTCAGACTCTTATGCCGCGACAATCAGCTATCTTATACTATTAACCACCACGACGGTATTTAGCGAGATCACCTATTGGACAGTACAATGGTATACCCATTCTGAGGATGTCACTTGGCGAGTGGATTTTCTGATTACAAATCTAATCATATGCGCGATTGTTTCAGCCGTGGTACTGCGCTATTTTTACGTGCAACATCAATGGGGTAGAAACCTACAGGCCAAATCACAGGCGCGTATCCAGGCACTCCATTCCCGTATACGCCCACACTTTTTGTTCAATAGCCTTAATACCATCGCGAGTTTGACACGAATTGATCCTGTACTGGCGGAAACGGCGACCGAAGACCTTGCCGACCTATTCCGTGGCGCACTCTCGGAAACGACCCATGAGGTCAGTCTAGCTAGTGAAATCCAATTGGCAAAAAGATACCTACATATCGAGAGACTGCGCCTGGGTGACAGACTCAAAGAGACCTGGCTCATTGACGATCTACCGATGGATGCGTTGATACCACAGCTCACCCTGCAACCGTTAATTGAAAATGCCATATACCACGGTATCGAGCACCTCAAAGACGGCGGTACGATTGAGATATGCGGCAACATGAGCAACCAGCTCCTACAAATAACCATCACTAATCCGGTCTCAGATTTTACCCGTACCATACAGCGCGACAGCAACCAGATGGCCCAGGAAAATGTCGCATTGCGGTTGAATGCCTTGTACGGGCCTTTAGGGAAATTAAGTGTGAATGTCCTAGATAAGCAATACGAGTTAACCATCAATTTTCCGTACCGAACGCAGCCACAGTGAATATACTCATCACTGACGACGAGTCACTCGCCCGCGCGCGCATGCGCAGGCTCATAGAAGAAGATACGCCTCATCGCATTGTCGGCGAAGCGGCCAATGGCAAACAGGCCCTGCTGATGTGTGGCCAACTTACCCCGGATGTCATCTTACTCGATATTCGCATGCCTGAGATGGATGGTCTAGAAACCGCTTACCATTTGTCTATATTGGAAAATCCCCCCGCAGTTATTTTTACCACGGCATACAGTGAGCATGCCTTGGTCGCCTTTGAAAGGGAGGCCGTAGATTATTTACTCAAACCGATCCGAATTGAACGCTTGGAGCTTGCGTTACAGAAAGCCAAAAAAATCAATCGTGCCCAACTACAGGCGCTCGAAAACCCTGCAGAAACCCGCAAGGGTCGAACCCACATAAGCGCCCAGAGCGGCGGCAGTATACAGTTGATCCCGGTCGATGAAATCTATTACTTCCAAGCGGAACAAAAATACGTCACGGTCAGATCGAAACAAGGCGAGGTACTAATCGATGAACCGCTTAAATCACTTGAAGAAGAATTTGGAGAACTATTTTTGCGCATTCACCGCAATGCCTTGGTTGCAATTCGTCATTTAGATAAGCTAGAGAAAGGTATCGGACAATGGAAGATTCAATTACGTGGCATAAAACAAAGTCTGGAGGTCAGTCGTAGACACTTAACCGTGGTGCGAAAGAAACTTAAACAACTCAAACGTTAAAGTAACTACTCACCCCAAAGCTATAAAATCCGCAATTATGTAGCATATTACTGAATTAGTAACTGCTCAGGCTGTTCCGGTAAAGCTTCAGATCGAGGCAAAAAATGTGAGTTTACACGAGTAAATGACCATTTTTGAACGTAGAGATGAAGCTTTACCGGGACTGCCTGAGTAGTTACACGTTAAGTACTAATTCGCAAGCTTGTGTTTTACGGAATTTAAGGTGTCCTGATAACTTGCCTGAAACGGACCGGCCAATCTAACGGCTTGCTCGGCATGCTTTAGGGCTGCTTGATATTCACCCATACTAAAATATGCTTGTGCCAAATTATTGTGCGCTGGGGCGTAATCCGCCTCCAGAGAAAGCACATCTTGATATAAATCGAGTGCCCTTTGATAGAGAGATTTAGTGTAATTTAGGTTTGCCAATGCCATTTTTAGGTCGATATCACTAGGCCAATGCTTAATCGCCGCTTGATAGGCAGACATTGCGAGCTCGCTACGACCTGAGCGTTCGAGATCATAGACGACCTTAGTATACGCCGTCACCCCGACTGACGCGGGTACACTATGCGGCGGCAATACCACCATGGCCCATCTGTGTGAACGCTGCCAGGTTTTATCAAAGGTTGCTAAATTTAGGTGGTAGTCCGCGATGGTGCCGGAGTGTAACCTTGCCTCTCCGGCCTCTAAATCAATGCCCGTTAGTACTGCGTAGTGCCACTCTGGATACCAGCTTAAACCAAGATTTTGAAATACTAATACCGGGTGCCCTGCTTGTAATTCCTGTAATAAACTGCGGTAATTGGGCGGAATTAAAAAAGCGATTCGATTATATTTTCGAACCGCTGCACTCATCTCCAATTGGAAACTGCCCCGTTTATCGGGGACATAAAGCAAGGGTTTTAACTGAACCGGATCGACCTCGACCCCAGCCCAGACCAACATCATCGCCAACGACGCTGGCCCACACTGGTATTTTTCTTGCGGGAAAAATGGCACATTAGGAACAGATGCATTACCGGCTTGATTAACAGCCAGCGTCTGTATTACACCTTGGCGGTCAAATGTACTGCATGCAGCTAGATAAAGCACCGCAAGCAGTAGAACCAAACTTGTTTTCAATGCGGGCATGATAAGATCGGTTAGCCGTGGACACTAAATAGTGTCCATCCACAAACGGTCTATTTCTTTTTGTCAGAATTATTTTTATTCACGAACGGAAATATGTCTGTATAGCCCATAATATCGGTAAATAGTAATACCAGAAAAACGAGCACCAGGATCTCAAGCACTCCACCACCTGCGGGTAGTTGCTCTATATCGGCCGCTAATTTAGCCGCCTCTTGCTCGGTAAGCAAATTAATACGCTGTTGGGCGTGCTGTGCAGAGACCCCCATATCCATTAGGGCTAGGCGAACGTCCTCACGATCTAATAACTGTCGCAAGCGCAACTTTTCCGTGCTCTCGACGCCTTGCTGCATTAATTCTTGAGTCGAAATAAACCCAGAGTAGGCTACGGGTTGTAGAATCAACCAAAGAAAACATCCGATCACCAGTTTGGCGACTAGCCTGGTAGAACACGAGTGGGTATGTAAAGATCGAATTTTCATGATAGGGGTATTTTTGTTTTTTATCATAATTTGAGATTAAATCCTTAACTAGTTTTTTTGCGCGGCAGTGATCAAGCGAGACGCTTGAGCCGCTGCTTTAAAATAGGCCAAATACATGTCAGCGCTTTGATAACCGACTATCATTGATACCAGGGTAGTACCATCGCCGTCAACGAATTCGATCGTCGGTGTAACCTCAACACCTTTCATTATAGAGTAATATTCTGCATCTTGTTGCCGACCTCTAAAATCAGTAATAGAGTCTACACCATCAATCATGATCTTAACAATTATCGCCACCTCTTGTAGATCACCACTGACCAATAGAGGTACAAGGACTTCTTGTTCTAAGCGCTCACAATGATCGCAGTCACTCGCCGAATAGACTAGTACGATGGGTAAATGTTGAGATTTAGCACGACGCCCCAGCGCCTGTAAGTCGATTACGGAGGGGACTAACAAAGAGGTCGGCAAAATTTCTGGCGTGACTTCTGTTTCTGCCCTTAGCTCTACGCACGAGACGAGGGGTAGCAACAGTGCAATGAATACTGCCACACGAATTACGTCGATAGTCAAACCCTGCCGTTGCCTTCTTACAGCTGCCACTAACGCACACTCTGAATTAATGTTTAATGGATAAATATACATCATTTTACTTACTAGCGTCCTACTTTTAGTATCGGGCGTCAACTCGCATCCGACAGTAGTCCGCGCAAAGCACTAAGCTGCGCTTTGCCTTTTTCTTGCCGTGCAACGGGGTCAACCTTATCCCCCAGGCGACGCCAGGAGACCGAATCCTCGGGTAATTCGGATAAAAACCGACTAGGGTCACAATCTTGCATCTCACCTCCTCGTTTACGCTGCATGGCGTAACTCAAGGTCAACTCGCGCTGTGCCCGTGTAATGCCTACATAGGCTAGACGACGTTCTTCTTCAACGTCACCTGCATCGATACTGCTATGGTGCGGTAATATCTCTTCCTCCACTCCCACAATATAGACGACTGGAAACTCCAGACCTTTAGCCGCGTGCAATGTCATGAGATTAACCGCATCTTGCTCTTGATCTTGCTCTTGGCGTTCCAGGATATCCATCAGTTGCATATGAGAAACTATCGTAGCCAGGTCGACTTCTTCGTCTCGGTTATTCACTATATGTTGAATCCACGCCGACAATTCATGTACGTTCGCCATTTTCCGTTGCGCGGCACGCTCGTCATTGGAGTTTTGCAATAACCAATCTTCGTACTCGATAGAGGAAATTATATCCGTAATTAGGCTCAGCAATTCACCGTCGTCGGCCCGCCTGACCATGCGATTTATCCATTCAGAAAATATTCTCAGCGGTTTTATCTGCCGTTCGGACATGCTGCTTGCCAAGCCCATTTCCTGACTGGCATCATAAAAACTTACCCCTCGGTGTTCGGCATACTGCATTAGTTTCTCCAGGCTACTGGCACCGATACCTCTGCGAGGTGTATTGACAATGCGTATAAAAGCCGCGTTGTCATCTGGATTACAGACTAGGCGCATATAGGCAATAATGTCTTTGACTTCTGCATGACTAAAAAACGACTTTCCACCCGTCACTTGATACGTGATTTGCTGCTCCCGAAGCTGTCTCTCCAGTGGGCGAGATTGGTGGTTGCCACGGTAGAGAATCGCATAATCGCTATAGGATGAGCCTTTTTGAAATTTGTGCGCCATGATCTCCGTGACAATGCGTTCGGCCTCATGGTCTTCATTGCGAGATTCGACAATGGATATCAATTCACCAAATCCAATTTCGCTCCAGAGTTTTTTATCAAATACATGTGGGTTATTGTCGATAAGTACATTCGCGGCTTGCAGAATGCACGAGGTCGAACGATAATTCTGTTCGAGTTTAATGACTTTTAATCCTGGAAAATCGTCACTGAGTCGGACAAGATTCTCAGCCTGCGCACCACGCCAGGCATAAATGGATTGATCATCATCACCCACCACCGTCAATGCCGCTCTCGCGCCGACTAACAATTTAATTAACTGATATTGACTAGTATTGGTATCCTGATATTCATCCACCAACATATAACGAATTCGGTTTTGCCATTTATCCAATAAGGGCGCATCGTTTTGAAAAAGAGTCACGGGCTGATAGATAAGATCATCAAAATCGACGGCATTACAGGCCTTTAAATACTTGCAATATTCGGCATAGATTTGCGCTGCGTATTTTGTGATTGCATCGGCGTCTGTGTCTAAGCAGACACGACGCGGATTAATCAAGTCATTCTTCCAAGCAGATATTTTTGTTTGTACAGTGGCGATATCATTGTCTGCCAGGTTTTTACTATTACAAATTTCCTTGATTATCGAGAGGCAATCATGGCTATCGTATATCGAAAAACCTGATTTATAACCCAATGACTCAAATTCAGCGCGGATTATTTTTAAACCCAGGGTATGGAAAGTGGAGATCTGCAAACCACGGCTGGACTTTTTATCCAGCTGCCCAGAGACACGCTGTTTCATCTCCCGTGCCGCCTTATTCGTAAAGGTAACCGCGACTATTTTTGTCGCTTGGATCCCGCATTCATTTATCAAATAGGCAATCTTGGTAGTAATTACCCGAGTCTTACCACTGCCGGCACCGGCGAGCACCAATAGCGGTGAATCGACATAATGCACGGCTTCGTTTTGCTTTGAATTGAGGTGATTGATCATACGGTTTTGTTCTGAATAACGTCTAATAGAATACTACCTAATAAGTTGTTATCTAATAAGTTATCATGTAGTAGGTAAAAAATGGGTAACTATTATCGCGGTATTGGACCACCGGTAGGAATATTGTAATAAACTTACACGCAAGCAAGCGTCCGCCTTGATTATATCATTATCAGCGGCTTCTTTCTACGTTGGGGTCATTTCGTAGCGGATACTAATAACTCAAGTTTCGCAGCTCCGTGGCTCTTTAACGCCGTGTCACCCTGAAATCTTCTGGATTTAAAGCAGGGTCGTACGTACTAAGGAGAGCCCAAACAATGTTTCACAATCTACGCTCTTACTCAACTGATAATTTCGCCGAGCTCTACTGCTGCTAGGTCCATGGATTGAAACTGCGCCGTGAGCTTTTCGGCAGTAACCGCAGGGCAAAAGACAAAACCCTGGAGTTCATCGCAACCGTGCTTGCGCAAAAAGTCTAATTGCACATGTGTCTCGACCCCTTCGGCCTTTACCATTAAACCCATATTCCGCGCCATTGCTATTATCACCTTAGCGGTCGCACCATCGCCTGCCCGGTCTGCAATCCCCATCACAAAGGATCGGTCAATATTCAAACCATCAAACTCAAAACGCTGCAAATATTCCATTGATGATTCGCCCACGCCAAAATTGTCTAAGCGTAGCCCCACACCGGTCTGCTTGAGTGTCTCAATAAGTTCGCAGCTCACTTCTAAATTCTGCAGGAGCGTTTTCTCTGATACTTCGACAATAATTTTCTTAGTAGATATATGATAGTGTTGCAGTGTTCGCTGAATAAAATCACTCAGATCGTCCTGCGCTAACTCACCAGCACTGAGATTAATTGTCAAACGAATATCACCAAAACCCATTCGTTTCCAACGCCTCAATTGCATGCAAGCGCTACGCATAAGCCAACGCCCTAAGGGTAGAATAAGCCCGGAATTCTCCGCAATATCAAGAAACTTAAACGGCAATAATAAACCTTGCTCGGGATGCACCCAGCGTAACAGCGCCTCCACGCCGACGATATTTTCAGAGCGAACATCATATTGCGGTTGGTAATAAACGCTCATTTGATTGGACTGTAAGGCGTTTTTTAGTTCATCACTAAGCATTTGTCGACGCTGTATCTTGTTGCACATGTTATAGGTGTAATAACAATAACTATCACCCCCGTTTCTCTTTGCCGTGTACATCGCTGCGTCGGCATTGCTCAGCAACTCTTGTTGATTGCCGCTATCCATAGGGTAGATCGTGATGCCAATACTTGCTGTGCTTATCACTTGTCGGTGTCGAATAGCATGTGGTTTAGCGAGTGAATGCCGAACTTTTTCAACTATCAGTTCAATCTCGCTAACGGTATTTACATCCTCGATAGCAATCGCGAATTCATCACCCGCCAATCGAGTAACTATATCTCCCTGCCTAAGATCGGCCCGCAGACGTCTTGCCACCGATTTTAATAGTTCATCCCCGATTGCGTGCCCGAGGTTATCATTGACGGATTTGAAATTGTCCAAATCGATAAAACAAATAGCCAACAGTTTTTCCCGGTCCTTCGAATGCTTTATCGCCAGCCGTAATTTCTTGTCAAACAATCGTCGATTGGGTAAATCCGTCAAACTATCATATAACGCCAGATGTTCATTGGTAATCTCTACCACTTTTCTGTCGGTGATATCTTGTATCGTCGCGAGCACGACTTTATCGGAAGATCCGCCACGCATATCACGCTCACCCGTGGTATTAAAGAACCGCGTCTGACCATTTGGAAAGAGTATGCGATGGTCGATGCTAAACTTTCTCCCAGAGGAAATACATTTAAGAATCGCTTTAGTGAGAACTTCCTGGTCCTGAAATTGTACAATACTGATAAACTTGGAAAATATTTGATTGTTCGTTTGTATTAATGGTTGTAACAATTTGAGCGCTGAATCCGATAAGTGCATTCGTCGACTTTCCGAATAGAGTGTCCAGCAGCCTAGTTTTGCGATGTGGTGTGCCTTCTCTAAATTTTCCTTGGTTTCGGTCAACTGCGTTAGCTGTAGACTTTGTTGTTTGATAGCTTGTAGCTTCTGCAACATTATTTCGATTGCACGTTCACCGAAAATAAACTCGACCTCTTTGATATTTGTTGATTTCCTGGCAACCTCACCATCCACGTTAGTTGACAGCACAAAAATTTGGATGTTATTTTTTTTTGCCAACGCACGCAAGCACTTTCGCTCTGCCACTTTTAAATTTTCGGTAATTTCTGCGGCCACAAGAATCACTCGCGGAAGCTGCTGATCGATTTCAAACAAAATAGAAACATCGACCTTGTGCACAAAAAGTAAACTCAGTCGACCGATACCGTCGTGCAGCGGCCCGATTTCGAAATCCGGCTCACCAACGAGCAATACACTGAGCGCAGACGGCCGCGTCTTTGCGGATTCTCGGGATTTGTGTCCAGCTATTTCCATATTGCTTACCAATGCATCTCCAAATAACCCTAGCCAGTAAAAATGGAAAAAATGAAAATCTTATTTTTGTAGCGTCGTTATCTAGATTAAACTCCATTCAACGGAAGACCATAGACTATTTTGTGCCCTGTAATCTGCCCTGTAATCTGCCCTGAAGAGAGAATAGGCTTATTATTGGAACAAGAGCTGGAACAAGAGCTGAAACATGATTTAAAACATGAGCGCCCATATCACACTCAATAATCGTAACTAAACTTCCACAATAACCATTCGTTATGTCACCTGAGCAGCGTTTTGATCACAAAACTGCAATATTTACCCACTCAAGTTTCGGAGTTCAGTGGCTCGTTACCGACGTACTGCGCTGTAAATTGGTGGATGCGCTTCGCTTATCCACCAATGATTAGTATTGTTAACCTCTTAAACTCCGAAACTTGAGTTACCAATATATTAAAAATTTATATCAAACCGCATGCTTAGATTAAAATTATTGGTCAGTATGGAAAAAATGCAAGCCCTAATTCGGTTTTTTTTCGTTAAACTTCAAATATGTATAATATTTACCTATTTCATAGCCAATAAAAACGGGCTAATCGCCGATTTTCCATGGCAGCGCGGATTTTTATCATCGCCGCTAAACAGGAATACTATCAATTTTACTTATCGCGTTAGAAAACCGCTTCTCAAGGTCAATTCCAACAGGATCCACGATCACTGACTCGCGATGCCAGTCATTAACGAGCTGCAGCAGCTCATTTTCGCCCACCGCTACACCGGGTTTTCCCTGCGTCATGCGCTTGGCTAACATCGACACTTGGTACTCCATACGGGCGGGACGCTCCTCTAACGGAGACTCTACGTTGGCGATTATTTCTGCATGCAAACATAATCGCTTACGCACAGAGACGCTGGCTGATTCTTTCTGCATAATACTTGAGCGCATTGCCGATTCGTTTTGTTCAGAATCAACCCCAGATACTAAGTCTGAGAGACATTGCTCTACTCGCGCGATACGTAGCAGTAACTGTTGTGCGTAAGAATTTTTCTGTACGTTCATGCCCTCTTTCGCGTCATTTAACCGTTGCATTTCCGCGCTAAGCTTCTCTAAGACTTGGCCATCTAATAGCGATTTGGCTAGCTGAGATTCTATCTCGATACACAGATCCCATAATTTTCGCAAGGTTTGGCTATTTGCCTTCTTATGTTGATCACGGTGTAATTGCAGAGCAAGTTCGAACTTCTGACACGCACTCTTATAACGCCGATCAATACCCTTAATCGCCGTCTCGCTGGACAAATCAGCCCATTGCTGTACTAGCGTCGAAAATTGTTGTGGCGCATTCGAGATCGGATCAAATTTCTCATTTGACAATTTTTCTATAGCCGCACACACTGCAGCCAGTTCCTTACTGTGCTTATCTCGTTCTGCCACCTGCTGCTTGCTCTGTGAATTTCTGCATTCAAACACCTTATTGCAGCTCTCCTGAAACTCTTGCCAACACTCTCTATCTCGAGTCGCCACACCAATCATTTTCCATTGGGTTTGCAGGTATTTAATCGACTCTATCGAGCTGCTGATATTTTTTGCATCGCTTTCGGCATCCGCCAAGGATTTTTTTGCGCGCGCGATCAATTTATTTTTCGCGTCGGAATTTTCAGCTCGAATCGTATCTCGAATCTGCGTGAGCACCGACAATACCGATGAAAATTGCTTATTCACGCCTTCCTTTTTCGCACGATCAACGACGCCCAGCGAATACCATTCCTTTGCTGATACACGTATGACCTTTTCCAAGTGTTTTAGGTCAATTTCTGCCAAACTCATATTGGTTAATTTCGCACCATAGGCATCCAATTCCGCACAATAACGCTGCCTTTTGTCATAATGGGTCTGTCTTTTTTCGGCGAGCCCGGCAAAAAAAGTCTGATTGAGTTTGCTGACCTCTTCGCAGCACGCCGCAAATTTTTTCTCTAGCTGTTTATCTTGCTTGAACTCTGAATCGACCAGCTTATTCCAATCACGTCGATATGCACGTAGTTGTTCCATCGTCGCTGTATGATCGTAGCTCGGGTTATTCGCGTTTGCTTTCAGTTCTTCCGCCAAAACGGTAACGTCTTGACAAAGTTTCTGCTTAACGGGAAGGTTCGACCACTCGCGCCATTCCCGTAATTCACTGACCTTTAATTGTAATTGATTGTATTCAGTCGACAACGCCTTGTATTTTTTCGACTGCCGTGCAGACAAGTCTAGAGACGTCGTTAATTTTCGCCAGCGCCGGGTCAAATTCACCGCAAACTTCGCCTTGCCCTGGCTCAAGGCACGTGCTAGGTCGGGTAAAATTTCTGCTAATTCGTCCAATCGTGTCATATTCTGAACCGATTGGGCGGTTAACCTCGCTTGCAATTGTGACAATAATTGCTTGAATTTCTGTCGCTCTTCCTTAGCCGCTGCGATAAGCTCCACTGCAACCTTACCAGGACTAGCCACACTACTCTCCGCAAATTGGGTATCCACCATTCGGGTAAAGTTTTCTATGGTCTTACTCTGCAGGTTTTTTTCAGAATCCAGCAAAGATTGCATATGGTTAATGACCGCCTGCTGCCGTTCGCACTGACTTATCAACTGGTCTACATTATTGACTTCTGCTTGATAGTTTTGCCAACACTTAGAAAATTCGTCGATCGTCTTGCGCATAAAAGGCGATCCAATAATACCGGGTTGATCCACTTGAATTTGTCGCCACAGCTCCCCGATGTTGTTCGTTTTATCAGTCAACTGTTGCCAGCTTTCACGCTTTGTTGTGGTATGCAGAGCGGCGATACTCGCCTGCAATGTTTCGACATACTCCTGTAGGATTTCCTTAAAAACCTCAAACTCTTCTGCATCGGCTTGCTGAGCCTTTACTACAACATGTTCTCGCGTTAGCGCCTCATTATAGTGATCGAGCTGGCGAGAAAACTCGGCCTGTGAGTCGCCGTCCCAGCTAAGTGAAGCAGCAGAAAATTCTTGTTTGAGTCGCAGCCAATCACTTAGCAATACCTCAATTTGTGCCTGCTGTAGACCCCAGGCGTTCTTTTCCTCGCAAGCGGTGATAATTGCCTTCAACTCCGTCTGTAAAGAATGCAAAGACCGTTGCAGTTGCTTCGGGTCACTTTTGCTATTCTGCTCTGCGGCGATCTTTTCTTTAGCAAGCTTATAAACCGCCTTATCTTTATTCTTACTGTGCTTTAGTACCCGTTGCAATGTGGATAATTTTTTTATATGTTGAACCGCGAGAAACCGCAGTGCGGCGCTCTCATCCGACATAGCCGTCGCCGCGTAATGAGTATTTTTATCCAGACTCAGTAAGGCCGTTTGTCGCAAGATTTCCTGATGTGACTGCGCCAAGACTAGTTTTAACAATCCAGAGTCATTACAAGCCTGTAAATAGGTCACAATCGTTTCAATCACGTCTGTATCGATGGCCGCTTTTGACAGTAGCTGGCCGAGCCGGGTATTGATCTCGCCACCGAGTGACTCCCGATGTAGATTCCCCAGTTCGATCAATACCTTGACGTCCATCAATCGTTTTAGAGCCAACTTACGCAACTCTATATCCAAGTCGTTTTGGGTAATTTCCAGGTAGATTTGCTGTGATGCTTGCTTGCCCGGATCAAGCTCCAATAGGGCTTTTTTGCGAACATTTTTGTTACGATGCTTCCATTTTGGAGCAAATAATTTTCCTACCAACATCCGGTCTCACCTCTTGATTTGTACTATGCCCTCAGCGACAATGCTACCTGACACAGTGGCCGCCGAATTAGAATCTAACTCTCATTATATAGTAAGGCTGCGATATCACCACGCCCAGCAAGACCTAAATAAGGTGAATATGTAACCAGTTTGATACGCGGCCACAGCATGCACTTGAGTAAAAATAGCTAGAGTGGGGGCGCGATTTCGTCCAAAAAAAGGATTCCAGGTGATTTCAGCAATATATATTTCAGCATCGGCCATCTTGATTTGTTGGCTGTCTGTGAATGTAATCAAAAAACGTAGAGAAAATAGCGTAAGCCTGGGTGATGGTGGAAATAAAGACCTAATAGCGGCTATCGCAGCCCAATCAAATGCCACCGAATATATTCCGATCGCACTGCTATTATTATTCGCCCTAGAAACTAACAATGCCAACTTATGGATAATTCATTCTTTTGGTATTTTGCTTATTGCCGCTCGAATCATACATGCACAGGGAATTTTGTCCGTAAATCTCAAGCGTAGAGTACTGGGAATGCAAATTACATTTTTTTCAATAATTAGTTTGGCTGTGTTAAATCTCATATATGCACCCTATGCATAAATGTTTTTTAAAAAGGGATTAATTGTGCGGGCTAGTGGCTATATTGGGGACACCACAAGACATGACAAAGATTAATAGCAGCGTCGCATTTATTCATGTTGAATAGCCGTTGCTACACCAATTCGATTCCATGCATTACAGGTAACAATCAACATTAACGCCTCCGCTAACGCATTTTCCCCCAATGCTTGTAATGCTTTGTCATAACAATCTTGGCTAAGCCCATTTTTTGAGATCAATGTTACTTCATCAGTCAATGAAAGCAAGGGACTAAATTATGGAGACAAAGCTAAAACTGGATTTCAATTCAATAAATATTGTCGGTGAAAGGATTTCGCTTAGCCCAATATCCTTAGATTATATTGACGATATTTTTAGGGAATTTACGAACGAAATTACTCGCTATATGTTCCCCTCACCTCCAACTGAAATAAGTCAAGTCATTTCCTTTATTGAGTTAAGTAGGCAGGGCATGCGTAAGAAACATGATCTTGTATTTGTAATAAGGGAAATAAGCACAGGTGAATTCTTAGGCGTGTGTGGCATGCATGGCAAAACAACGCCCAAAACACCTGAGTTAGGAATATGGCTTAAAAAAAGCGCACACTTCCAGCACTATGGCCGTGAAGCTATTTACTATCTGGTAGAATGGGTTCGAGAAAAAATTATATTTACTTATTTACTGTATCCTGTAGATAGAGATAATATACCGAGTCGAAAAATTGCGGAATATTTGGATGGAAAAATAATACATAGAGGGATTAAAAAAAGTATGTCAGGGTCTCTGCTAAATGAGGTGGTCTACAAAATCAGCTAGTGCCTATCCACAAACGGTCTATTTCTCCAATTTCTGCGTTGCGTCAAATTTTTAAATGCT
>JBGMRO010000015.1:0-8393 GCA_048061555.1 Thiohalomonadales bacterium
ATGTCTTGTATAGAATTTTTATTATATGGTATTTACGCGAAACCAACTACTTAATCGCAATATAGTGGATAACCATTGGGGGGGGGCTTTTACAAGAAAAATTGTCCAAAGACTTCAAGAAAATACGCTGTCGGACCGCTATTGTACCTAAGCGCTGGCAAGCTAACACTAGTGCACGCATCTCTGTGCTGAAAATAGATCAGCAGAATGTATATATCAGCATAACCTTTGGATTTTTCCCTATGAGCAACGAAGCCTTAAAGACCGACGATTCCGAAAACAACCATAAGCTTTTATTATTGGCTGAATGTTTTCTTTTTAGGCACTTGGATCTCTCGGAGTTGACGAAATTGGTGGATAGCGCAGGTCTTGCACTGGCGTCAGCTAACGACGTGGTTATTGAGCAATACGATCATACTAAGGAAATGTATATCATTGTTAGCGGTAAAGTTTCCATAAGCACCACCTCAGACGAAGGCAAAGAGCTATCGTTTGGAGTCTTGGGTGAAGGCAATATTTTTGGTGAAATGGCGTTATTTGATAACAAAGAGCGCAGTGCCACGATTACTGCGCTGGAGCCGTGTAAGTTTCTGGTAATAAAACAACTACCCTTTATTCGGTTTATTAGCCAAAACCCGAAAGTGGCCTTGAAATTTTTGGCTTCGATGTCGGTTCGATTACGTTTTTCGAACCAAAATATAGAAGAAAAATATTTTGGGCAAACTCATGTACGTTTGGCCAAGAAAATATTTTCGCTGGCCAAGATCTATGGTAATGCAGACAAAGACGGTATCACTATATCTATTAAGCTGTCGCATGTTGACCTAGCCAAGTCCGTAGGTATCAGTACCGATAGCGTCATGCGACAATTGGCGAGCTGGCAAGCACAGGCATTGCTGACCTATGACGACGGTACGTTGCGGGTACGAGATCTTGACGGCTTGAAGCTGTTATTAGAATCGCCCAGCAGAACTTAGGGCTTCGATATACTCTTAAAAAAACAGTCCGGCTAATCCTCGGCAAGAATGTGCTCTATTCAGCCTCAATCGAGGCGATCTGATTCTCGCTTGATACTCGCCATCCATCACTATCCGAATTAGCGCCAAAAACGCCTCTAAACTGCTAATATTGTTGTACTGGGTTATCCAGCAACTATTACAGGTCTGCAAGGGGTATTGTTATTTCATGGCTCATATATCACTAGTAAAAAAAATTGGTGTCACGGAACACCCGGGTATTTCAGACTATAAAGGACCTGATCGCGAGGCATTCTGTAGATTATTGCACGATGGAACGCATAACTTTTTGGATAACAATATCCTTAACGAACGAAATTCGCTGGATAACCGGACGACGGTGCGCATGATATTATTATTACGTGGTGTCAAGCGTGAGACTTATGACCAACTAGTGGAGCCCTACGATACGGGTTTCTACAGGCGCACCGACGGAAAATCTTCACCCTTAGGCATCTTCAAGATTGCTCCTATCCAGCGCAAACTAGGTTTTACCAAAGATATTGTCTCTATACGGCACGATTTAGATTACTACTCTGGTGTCGAACGATCTTTGGCAGACGCACGCTATCGAGATAATCAAATCGAGCTCGGATATCCGAAATGGAGGGCAATAGGGGAGTATTGGGCCTTGCGCGCATTTGGTTGGAAGGCATGGAATAAACACAAAACCAGACGCGAGAATATAGCAGGTTATGGCACACTCGCGTATATTGCCCAAATGCCGGTTTTCTCCACAGAGGTGTAGAAAAACCGGCATTGTCATCACATCGCCAAGGCGAGTATTTTGGCTTGGCCAAAATCACTTTTTCCGGTGCCAAGTTTGGGTATGGCGTCTACCTTGAGTAGGCTTGCTGGGACCATTAAGGGGCTCAGTTTGCATTGGCTAATAATATCCTTTAGCGCGTCTTCATCGATATCTCCCGCAAATAACAATACGACCTTTTCACCTTTTTTCCCATCGGGAAGGGCAGTAGAAAGGATCTCAATGCCTTCAGGGGTCAATTTATCGATGCATGCCTCTATGGCACCCAGGCTAATCATTTCACCGGCAATCTTGGCGAAGCGCGAGTAACGATCGACTACGGTCAAGAAACCGTCTTCGTCTAGGTGTCCCTTGTCGCCACTTTTGTACCAACGTTGTCCATCGAGCTCGACCATGACTTGCTGCGTCTTTTCTGCATCATTGAGATAACCCAGCATGACTTGGGTGCCGCCTATCAGAATAAGACCGTCTTCCTTGCAGGGCAGGGTGGCCATGGTTACCGGATCGACAATACGGAAACTGCTACCCGGCAGTGGCAGGCCCACAGTGCCTAATTTATTTCCGGTCTGCACCCGCCAAGTACTTAGGTCAAGTCGATCCGGGATGTTAACCCCGGCCACGGGTGTGGTTTCGGTCGTACCATAGCCCTCATAAATGGGGCGGTTAAACTTTTGCTCGAATGTGGTCCTGACTTCACTATTGAGGCGTTCCGCGCCTGCTACGACTAGGCGTATGGAATCCAGCATTAATGGCAGTACTTTACGGTTACGCACATACAGACGTAAGAAGGTGGAGGTACCAAACATTACCGTAACCTTGTGGTTTGTTATCGCCTTGGCAATATTCAGAACATCGGTGGGGTCGGGGTGAAAGATCACAGGCACCCCCTCTACCAACGGTAGTAGCCCGCAGACTGTCAAACCAAAGGCATGAAATTGCGGTAGGCTGCCCATCATGATGTCTTCTTGTTGGATATCCATCATGT
Organism: Thiohalomonadales bacterium; assembly: GCA_048061555.1. Lineage (GTDB taxonomy): Bacteria > Pseudomonadota > Gammaproteobacteria > SZUA-152 > SZUA-152 > JBGMRO01. Next base: position 2,768 of record JBGMRO010000015.1, read on the forward strand.
CCGAGACTTGTTTAATGTTTCCCAGCAAGTTCTTGTGACTCAAGACTACCCCCTTGGGTGCTCCTTCACTCCCACTGGAAAATAAAATCGCTGCGGGTTCGCTGATGTCTACGTGTGTGCCGAAGAGTCTATATAACCAACTCGCGGGTAGTAGTTTTGTCAGAGAAAATAGAGCCAGTTTTTTTAATGGGCCTATTTGTGTGGCGAGTTCTTCCAAGTAATATACTTCGACCTTGTCGAACACGGCCTGTAAATCGATACCGCGTTGTTGTAGCTTTTTGACAAATCTTGTTGAGGTATAAATACTGCGAAGTTCAGCTTTGTCCACCGCGGCCTTCAGTGCCTCAATGGAGGCGCTATAGTTCAGATTAACCACGGTCTTACCGCGAAGTAATACCGCCATATTGGTCAGCATGCTCGCGCTACTCGTGGGTAAGAGTAGTCCGACATTTTGTTCTGGACTACGTTTAGCGATGAGCTGAGAGAATCCAATTGCTGCGGTCAGTGCCTTGTAACCCGATAAGGGTCTGCCAGCTTTTGCCTCTGTCATGCACAGCTTGTTACCTTGTCTTTTGACAGTTTGAATCCAGCTTGCTGGGATTGTTGGTAGACGATCGGTATAGTCTTGCCAGGCGTTAATGGATAAATCGAATACCCGGTTTTTTAATTCGACGGCCTTAGTCTCTATCGGCAATGGTGGTCCAAAGGCCACGATGACGTCGCGACGCAGACCTCGACCACGCAAGGTCTTCATGTGCGAGCTGGAACGGGAAAAACGACTGCCCCAAAGTCCACGTAGATAAAATGGTAGGATGACACCTTCGACGTCTTCCACCGTTTTTTCATAACCATGTTTAAACTGCCCGAGCTGGCCACTGCGACTTATACCGCCCTCAGGAAAAAGGCAAACTACTTCACCGGACTTTAACATGTTATTAATTTGTTCCAATGCCTGTTTACTATTACCACTGGCGATTGGGATGACACCAAAGATATCCAGAAACCATTTTATATACCACGCTTTATAATAGTCTTGGTGCATGACAAATCGAATCGGGCGTGGGCAGGCGATCTGTACAATGGCCCAATCTAGGAAACTGATATGATTGCCCAACATGAGCACTGCACCACGCGCCGGTAAATTTTCAAAGCCGTGTACCGAAATTCGATAACGGGCGGCAAATATTCCGCTGAACAAGATGCGTAACAAGGATTGTGGCAGTTGATATACGGTATAGGCCGCACCCACCAGTGCCACAATCGAGATAATATAAAAGAGTCCCACACTGCTTAATCCGGCCATACCGAATAGCACGGTCAGGCCCAGGAAAGAGATCATGACGACATTTTGCACCCAGTTATTACCGGCCAACACGGTACCGAGGCGGTCTTCTGGGGCTTGAAACTGGATAATGGCATTTAGCGGTACAATAAAAAGCCCGCCAAAAAAGCCCATCGCAAGAATATCCAAGGTTAAAAATAAAACACTATCTAGCTGAGGAATCAGAAACAGGCTGGTGACGATACCGATAGCACCGACCGCAACCGACCCTGTTTCGATGTAAAAGCGTGACAATCTACCGGCGATCAATGATCCGATGACAATGCCAATGCCAGAACTCGCCAGCATGCCTTGAATAACGATGGTATTATTCTCTGCTAAGACTTCCTTGGCAAAGGCTGGGAACGACGCCAATACCACCTGAGATATCCCCCAAAATACTGACAGTCCAACGATCGATAACCATATGTTTCGATTGCTGTGCAAGTCTTGCAAGTTTGTTTTTAAATAATTGGTGCTCGCGAATTTTGTTAGAGAAAATTGGTTTTTTTTCTGTGACGCAGCTTCTGTGTGGTTCTCGAATATGGGCAAGCGATAGGCCATGACGGCTTCGACAATAGAACACAGCACTAACAGCCATCCTAGCGGGGCAATATGGCGGAGGATCTCGGTCTCGTTGTTATAGGTCTGCCCCTCTAGGCGCAGCTCAAATAAAATCGAGAAGGCGAAAACGCCGAGCAAGATGGCCACCATTGTAATCGATTGCACCATGGCATTCATCGGTGCGAGTCGGGCTTGTCCGACTAGCTCTTTGATGTAGCCATATTTGGCAGGAGAGTAGATAGCACTTTGCACGGCCAATAAGAATGTCATGGCAAAGGCGGTTTGAAACATGCCTTGGTAATACGCAAAGGTAATGATCAAGGTCAGAAAAACCGCTATGATCGCGCTGATACGCATGACTACTGGTTTTCTATACCTGTCAGAGATAAAACCCGCGGGACTGAAAAGCAAAATAAATGGCAACAGGATCAGCCCATTTACGATAGCGGTGAGTATAATTTGTGTTTGACCGTCATAGATCTTAAAGATCGTATTTTGTATTACGATTTTGTGGCCAAGGTCGACAAACGCGTTTAGAAATACCACCAATACGTAGGGAAAAAAACCGGTAATTTTGTATAACTTATCCATTTTTTGTAACCTTATTTTGTTATTACGATGTCTTGGATAATAGTTTCAGGTGTTTTATTTGGCTATTATTATTAAAAAAGTGTTATCGTTTTCGACTAAACGTAGTATATAACAATACTTTTTTGGGGTGCTTGTTAATTAGCTTCTCTATATAACTCATTTTTTGCAGTAAAAAGGCTCATTATTGCCTATTGCCGAGCAACTCCACAATTCGGTCGGTGCGCTATTCTTATTCATCCTGCATCTACCACTATTTTCAGAACGGGTAAACGCTTGATCACAGAAACATGAGTTAAGAAGAACGTCAAGTCTCCAACATTCCTAATCTAACCACCGCAGGCAAAAAAACCATGGCACAGACTTCGGCACTCATCGATACCCTTAAATTAAGCCTAAAGGCGCACGGTAAGACCTATGCGGACGTGGCGACTTATCTTAAGCTATCCGAAGCCAGTGTGAAACGACTGTTTGCTGAACGTAGTTTTTCTTTGCAACGTTTGGATGATATCTGCCAAATGCTCGCCCTGGAGATCTCCGATCTTGTACAATTAATGAACGAACATAATACGGTACATCTCAGTGCCCTGAGCGAAGCGCAAGAACAAGAAATCGCCAACGATATAGCCCTGTTACTGGTCGCGGTTTGTGTGCTTAATCGATGGACCCTGGGCAATATCATGGAGCACTTTCATGTTTCTGAGACGCAAGGTATTGCCTTACTCTCCCGGCTCGACAAATTAAAATTGATCGAATTGTTGCCAAGAAACAAGATAAAATTGCGGGTGGCCGCGAATTTTAAATGGCGTGATAATGGCCCCATCCAGCGATTTTTTCTCGAAAAACTGGAGGCCGATTTTTTCAATTCACGCTTTAATAAGCGTTCCGAAAAGTTAATCGTGATCAATGGTATGTTGGCATCGAGTTCATGCGAGGTCTTCCAACGCAAAATGGATCATCTGGCGCGGGAGTTTGACGAGCTCAATTCAGACGATGCAGGATTAGGTATCAACGAACGATTTGGATCAACCGTGGTGCTCGCCATGCGCCCCTGGACCTATGGATTGTTTGAGAGTATACGTAAATAAAGCTTATCCAGCAAAACTGCGACGACCAGATCGCGGCCAAAGAGGAGGTGGATGTGGCTCTCATGGATGTATCTATCAGAGTGCTGCATCAATCGAGTTCACGTCGGGTCGCTGTGGAAGACATATTGCAACGGATACGTCGCAATAATCCTAGCGCAAATCCTGAATCTTGATTGTTGTCAGCGATGGTATGTCTGTAACGTCCGATTCGACCTTGTTGAGTCGGACTGTTGCGGGTAGGGGGACGGGAAACGATAATCAATCTCCTCCAGACAGGTGAGGAGGGTACTAACTTGTTGGTACTCAAAACATGATATACAGATCTAATTACATTATTGAGTAATTTTACTCAATAATGTAATTAGATCTGTAAGATAATATAACATGATGTATTTATTAGGGATGTTGTATAGATGATATTTCGTCTGCGCCAGTTTTATGTCCAGAAACACAAATGCAATTTTAAAAGGTAGGTACGGCAATGCCTTCTACTTTTTACCCCCCTAAATTAACGGGAAAGCAGAAATATTTTATGACTATATATAGAGCAAATAATCAGTGGTGAACCTGTCCGAATCTTCTAAACCTAGACGAGTAGACATTTGCCTACTTTGCGTTGTTATTGTCGTTATTTTTTCTATTTCAGCTTGTAGTACATTAAACCCTTCTTTGGTAGATGAACCGCAAGTCAGTGAAAATATCGGTTCTTGCGAACTGTTTTTTGCACAATTACAAAATGAAATTGACCAAAACCAGGTCAATGATGTGCAAGAGAGTCGTATTAAGGGCTATCCCTATTTACGGACTAGTCGATTCTTAACTAGCCTAAAAAAAGAATTTGATGTCGGCCAGTTTTTGAACTGGGTGACCCAGATGCAACAGCTTGCCAATACGGCAATCGCCATCGAATTAAAGAACTTGCCAGCGCATGTGTCAGATGATCTTGTGGCGAGATCCAAACGTTTCCCGGTTTATCAAGGCTCCATGAGCAAGACGCTGCAATTTTGTGGCGACACATTAAAGGCGCAACTTTTTAATTCAAGCAAGATGAAAGACGTGCTGCAACACTCTGTAGACATCGACGACAATTACCAAACCTGGAAACGCATCGTAGGCTTATACGCTATAACCGCTGCACCTTTTGCATGGGGCATCCACAATTGGCACAAAGAAAGTCAGCAGATATTTAGCCAACGTGTCGCCCAGAATAAAACGACCGAAAATTTACAGCGCTATGCACTAGCCACAGCAGAAAGCGTCAGGGTGGGTCTACCCCATTATGATAAAGATACCTTAGGTATCCCACAGATTAATGAGGATTTACTCAAGCAATTATTCACAGAGCATGCGCCCATTTGGGAGATCGAGACGCGCAGTGATGACGATAGAATAGGTAGCCCGGTCAAACCGCAACGGCTAGACTACGCCAGTGTCGATACAAACGATATTGTGATGTACCGTAAACTCTCATACACTCACTATTTTGGCGAAATTCTGCCGCAACTCAATTATTTTATATGGTTTCCCGCCAGAATCTGCGTCGGTGTAATCGATATTCTGTGTGGGAAACTAGACGGCATCATATGGCGAGTGACACTCTCGCATGATGGAGTACCCGTTATGTATGATATGGTCCACCAATGCGGCTGCTACCATATGTTTTTTCTCACCCCGCAGCTCAAAAGTAAACCCGCAATCGACAACTTAGATGAAATAGCCTTTACGCCACGTGGCGCCCCGCCGTGGCGGCAGGGTGACAAGATCGTACTTAGAATCGCCGCGACTAGTCATCACCTGGTGGACCTCTATACCGCACGGGCGGATAACATTCACATACAATACAAAATGGTACTGCGTAACTATGATGAACTGCGTTCCTTGCGTAGCGACAATAGAAATATCAGTCTGTTCGATCGTAATGGTTTAGTGCCCGGAACCCAACGAGCCGAACGTTGGTTATTTTGGCCGATGGGTATACGCTCCCCAGGCGCGATGCGTCAATGGGGTACACACGCCACCGCCTTTGTGGGCCGACGGCACTTCGATGATCCTTGTTTAATTGAAA